>JAYVJI010000424.1:0-4459 GCA_043769435.1 Verrucomicrobiota bacterium | reverse complement strand
ATGTTACAAAAGTTTTTCTTGTCCACATTACTTTTCTCGTGTCTACTCATAATTGGCTCACTCGTTGTCCTCAACAAACGTTCTCAAGCCCTCCCGCTTCCTACCTCCACCTCCACCTCCACTGCACTTCCATGTATTCTCACCGATTCCTCAGCAGCTTGTTCATCACAGCTATCGTGCTCTCCGCTTCCTCCAGCTTGTATGCGGCTCCATTTGTGCCAGGAAATCTGGTTGTGGTCAGGTTCGGGACCGGTGTCGCAGCATTGAACAACACCGGCACTGCTGGTTTTCTGGATGAATATAGTACCGCGGGCGTGCTCGTCCAGAGTGTGGCGCTTCCTACAGCCGCCGCTGGATCCCAGCAGCCGCTGGTTTTTTCTGGGACGTCTACGTCAGAGGGTTTGCTTTCCCGTTCAACCGATAGCCGTTACCTGACCGTCGCGGGCTATGGCGCCACTCCAGGCACCACGGGGATAGCGGGGACCGCTTCTGCCACCACTCCTCGCGTCGTCGCCCGCGTGGATGCCGGCGGGGTGGTCGACACCAGCACGGCCTTAACCGATTATTCCACTGCCAGCAATCCCCGCTCGGCGGTGAGCACCAACGGCACAGACATCTGGGTCGCCGGGGGCGCGGGTGGCGTCAGATACGCGGTCTTCGGGGGGACTACCAGTGTGCAGTTGGCCATTACCCCGACAAACTTGCGTCAGCTGCGCATCTTCGGCGGGCAACTCTATACTACCAGCGCCTCAGGAGCATTCCGTCTGGCGGCGGTCGGCACCGGGCTTCCCGTGGTTGCGGGACAGACGCTGGTCAACCTGCCCGGCCTCCCTACTTCAACAGGAAGTCCATATGGCTATTTCTTTGCTGATCTGGATTCCGCAGTGGCGGGCGTGGATACACTCTACATCGCCGATGACGGGGCTTCCGGAGTCTTGAAGTATTCTCTCGTTGGCGGCACTTGGGTTTCCAATGGCAACCTTGCTGGTACTGGGCTGCGCAGCCTCACAGGTGCGGTCACAGGGAGTAATGTCAGCTTGTTCCTCACTACGAATACGGTTCTGACGACAGTGACGGATACCAGTGGATACAACGCAACCATCACTGGAACGTTCGCCACCATCGCCACTGCTGGGACCAACACGGCCTTCCGCGGTATCGATTGGGCTCCTGTTAGCGGCAGTGCCACGCCTATTGAAATCTGGCGGGTGGCGAAGTTCGGTCCAGGCACGACCAATACCGGGATCACGGCAGATGGTGCCGACTTTGATTTTGATGGATTGACCAATCTGGTGGAGTACGCCCTAGGGACGGACCCGAAAGACAGCGCTGGCAGCCAAGGCACCATGGCGCTTCCCTCCACACTCACAGGCTCCATGAATCCTCTGTTCAGCGACCGGCTGGCCATGCGTTTTTCCATTCCCGAGCCAGCGCCTGCTGATATCACCTACACCGTCCAGTCCAGCACCGATCTGAGCGCCTGGACATCCGTCGCGACCAAATCAGGAATCGGCGCGTGGACATGGAATCCTGGCGGGGCAGGGAATATCCTCATCACTCCCGGCACCGGCACCAACGAAGTAATGGTAGGAGACCTTGCCCCCAGCGCGTCTGGCCTCCGGCGGATGATGCGGTTGAAGGTCACAAATCCCTGATGCGAGTTCCGTCCTTCCTTTGCCTCGTTAGCACCTTTGCGTCTCTGCGTCTTTGCGTGAGCACTCTCTCTGCGTGAGCATTCTTTGCGTTCCCAACCAAGCCATTCTTGCCTCCAAAAACCAACCGGACCTCCGGATTCGGTTTCGTTAATTCAAAACTTGCCAAATGCTTCAAAGGCGCTAGCCTGCGTTGGCTTCACAGTCCACACATCCTCAACCAATTGCAATTATTATACGGAGTCAAATTTCCGTAACTTCCTAACTTTTATGATGCCGGTATCCACCTCAGCCCGCGCGGCCCTTAGCTTCCATTTGCGCCCGTTCGTTTGTCTCCTCGCCCTGCCCTTGGCAGCTATCGCGCAGGAGGCCCCACTTCCCGAGCCGCCGCTCCCTTCGGTTCCTTCTGATGTGTCCACCGGAGAAGAGCGGGCTGGCACAAAGATCGTAAAGGAAGTAGATGTCCGCTTCGTCGGGAGCGCGACCGTTGACCGGGCTCGCGTACTTTCCACTATGCGGCTGAAGGCAGGGGAGACCTACACTAAGGAAAAGGAGGAAGATGACCTGCGCGCGCTCTACACCAGCGGCGACTTCACCAGCAACGTGCGCATCGAGGCCGTCGATGTGCCGGGCGGTGTCAAAATCATTGTGACCGGTGAAGCGCGCCCGGCTATGGGGGACCTATCCTTCAGCGGGAACACTATTTTCAACAGTGACCGCCTCCGTGATGAGGTAGACTTCAAGGCGGGCGGGGTCATTGATGACACGAAGCTCAATGACGCCCGGGCGCGGCTCACGGAATTGTATAAGAAAAAAGGCTACCCGGACACGGTGGTCACTTATTCCATCGAACCAGGCAACCGTTCCGGGTTTTCCCGGATTGTTTTTAATGTCGACGAAGGCGGACGTGGCGTGATCAATGACATCGTCTTTGAAGGAAACACGGTTTTTGGTGCTTCCCGGCTCAAGGGCGTTATCAAAAGCGACGACCGCAACTGGTTCAAGTTCTGGGAACTTAAACGCAAGCTGGACCGGGATAAAATCCAGCAGGACATGGTCGCTGTTCAGGACTTCTACGGTAATCACGGATACTTTGACGCACGGGTCACCGGGGTGGATCCCATGAGCGCGGGCGACAAGGTAAATCTGGTTTTCCGTATCAGTGAAGGCCAGCAATACACGACGGCCCGGGTCGATGTCGTGGGGAACAAGATCTTTGAAACCGCGCAGTTGGTGCCGGTATTCCAACTGGAAGCAGGAAAGATTTTCTCCCTCGCTGACATGAAGTATGACATCGAGACCATCACTGATTTCTACGGATCACGTGGTTACGCCGAAGTGAAAGTAACCCCTCGGGTGGCCCGTCAAAACGGTCAATTGGCCATTACCTACGCCATCGAAGAAGGAGGCCAGTTCAAGATCGGGAAGATCAATGTATCCGGAAATCAGGACACGAAAACCACCGTGATCCTGCGGGAAATGGCGATCGATCCGGGTGACGACTACAATACCCTGAAGATCAAAAAGAGCATGTCCCGTCTGCGTGGACTCGACTACTTTGAAGATAACAACGGCGTGGACTTCATGCCGGTGTCCAGCAGCAGCGGACCCGACTATAAGGATCTGAATGTGACCGTGAACGAAAAGAAAACGGGCACGGTGCAGTTTGGAGCCGGCTTCAGTTCCATCGACAGCATCGTTGGCATGGTCGAGATTTCTCAGAAAAACTTTGATGCGACGAACTGGCCTTCCTTCACAGGAGGCGGCCAGCGCTTTCGCCTGAATCTGCGCGCGGGCACACGCCGGAAGGATTTTCTCCTCAGCCTGACTGAACCCTACTTCATGGATCAGCGTCTGGCGGTCGGCGGAGATCTTTTCTGGACAGAAAAGACCTTTATCTCTGATCTCTTTAACCAAAGGGAGGCGGGCATCACCGTGCACATGAGAAAGCCCGTCACTGACGATATCGACTTCCGGTTGGCCTACACTCTGCAAAAGGTTGACATTTATGACATGGACAAGGGCGCCACTCCTGAATTGAAAACTGAAGAAGGTTCCTTCACCCAGAGCACCGTCACGGCTTCTTTGGTTTATGATGACCGGAACAGTATCCAAGCGCCGAGCAGGGGACAGAAAATCAGCATGGAAGCTGCCTTGAGCGGACTGGGAGGGGATGTGGAATGCTACAACCTCACGCTGTCTGGTCAAAAATACTGGCAGATGCCATGGGAAACGGTGTTCCAAATCGAAGGTAAAGTCGCTGTGGTCGATGCCCTTGGCGGCGGCAGAGTGCCTATCTTTGAGCGGGAGACACTTGGTGGCGCGCGCGACATGAGAGGCTTTGACTACCGAGATGTGGGACCGAAGGACGCCAGTGGAGAGCCACTTGGCGGTGGCACTGCCTTCTGGTTGACTGCGGAGTACACGGTGCCGGTAGTCAGCAAGATCCGGGCGGCTGTGTTCGCTGACTTCGGCTTTGTGAACCGGGATTCCTGGGACTTTAACTCGAGTGATTTCAATGCCGATGTCGGCTTTGGTGTCCGCGTTGTGCTCCCCGTCCTTGGTCCTATCAAGCTGGACTATGGTATTCCTGTGACGACGGATCGCTTCAATGATGGTGGCGGACGCTTCCAGTTCAGCGTCGACTACAAGTATTGATAGCATGCGCCAGCGACAGCCGCGCCGGAGTGTGGTGCGGTGCGGCTGTCGTTTGACGCAGGGAATTCAAAGGCCATTCCGGCACCGGTGCGCTACCTTGCCGCAATCTATATTGGCCGTCATGCTGAAAGCGTGCTCCACTCTGGAGA
>JAYVJI010000423.1:0-3042 GCA_043769435.1 Verrucomicrobiota bacterium | reverse complement strand
GTTCCGTCCGGGGGAAAAGCCGCCAAATGATCTCGGCAAAGGCGACCAACGCGGAATCGGAAGCCCAAGTTTCAAATCGCACCCAGTCTGCCCGATCTTCTTGACTCGTGTAGAACTCCCAACGGGACCACGAGTGATGGACGGCCTGAAGGCAGCTCTTCAGTGATTCATCTTCCAACAGGGCACCACCCTTTAGCCTATCCCAATAAAGTCCACGACAACAGGCGAAAGCGATACCCCAGACTAATTCCTCAGCGGTCCCAACGCTGCGCGACATTTCCCGATATCCTGTTGACGGCGCCAAACGGCACCTAGGCTGGTCTTCAGGTTCCGGGAGATTCTCCTTTTCGGACGGCACGAGTTCATCCAGCCAAGCATCAACGACCCGGCAGGCGGCGGAAAAATCCCGCTCAGAAAGAAAAAAGCATGCCTGTCCAGCGCCTTCCTTGTGAATCGGCTTTTTCACAAGGAGATTCACTAGCAAATTCGTGTGTTTGTCTGTCCAACGTTCCGCCCAGTTTTTCAGAAATGTCATGTCGTCATGACTGGAGTATCGACTTTGGCAGATTTGTGATAGGATCGTCAATTCAGTCGTTTCAGTAATCGGAAACCGGCTGAGCCATTCCATTCCTTTCGGCATCCAGTCAGGATGGCCGTCCCACACACCATCGACTAGCCATGGAAGCCAGACGCGCTCCAATCGCTCCAGAATGGCTTTATGGGTCAGAGCGATGCTTCCCAGCCATGTCAGGGCAAGCTGGGCATACATGCCACGGTCCTTTGCCGTAGCATCCGCGGGCAACTCCAGCAGGTAGCGTCGTGCAGCAATTGATATCCATTCCTCCGGTGAAGCCGGAGGCTGGGCGTATTTATGGGAAATAATATCTCCACTCGGCCCGGCTTGTGTGAAAAGCAGAAATTCATAGGCCGAGGGCCAAACCAAAGCTCCTTCCATTTGGGACTGCTTTAACCTAGCCTCCATGGTCCCCAATTGTGCGTTCCAATGTATGATCCGCTGCTTCCTTTCTGATGCTTCTATTGCGTCCTCTTCAGCATTCCTCGCTGCCTCTTCCTGTCTCCAGATTTCTTCCTGACGGTTGAGTGCCGCAAGCGGTCCATCCTCTGCGGGACCAGCTGGTAGAATCTGCTGCAAATAAGGACTGGCTCTCCAAGCATTCAGCAGCAGTTCAGGATGAAACCGCCGGAAATCGCCCCGTCCGAAAAGCCGCCTAGCTACTTGGGGCAGGTTGTGCGCTAAAGTGCCCTTAGCCCAAGGTATCTGCTCTAATAACCATGGCCCATCTGTCTTCGGATCAAGGAGAAAGCAATCAAACAAGCCAAACATAGAGTCCGAAAGTTTGCAGGAGTATTTACACAGAAATGCCAAGGCAAACCGACGGCGGCTCTCCTCAAGCAGGGAGAATTTCAGCACCCATTTTTGTAGGTTAGGAATTGAAATCCTGCATCCGAAATGAGTGTAGTTCATAAACTCAGCCCAATAAAATGCCAGCGCGTCCATTACCGCACCCGTCTCGAGGTTGCGGAATGCTGCTTCCAACGTTTTGACGGCAACGCCACTATTGTTAGAAAATGGCCCAAAGTCATCATCCCGAAAGAATACCTGTTCCTTTGTCATATAACGCAGGACTGGAGCAATATCTTCGGAAGTGACATGGACTCCAGCCCTCGAAACGAAAAAGTCATCGAATCCCGTCACTTTGAAATGCCTGCTCGATACGAGCCAGTCAACAGCCTGCCGGACGGGTAAGTATTGCGGAACCATACACTCCAAGGCATGACCAATAAGGATGCCCTCATCATCCGTGGGAGTCTCCTTCGAAATGACGTTTCTCCATCTGGCCTGCCAATCTGCCGGGACCGGCTCCGGGGCGATGCGGCAGATGGCACGGGCCAAAAAGCATCGCACTTCGCCGGTCCATATGCATAGCATTTCCCAAAACATTTCTGCGGTGCCTGGGAGTTTTGCCCGCCAGGCGATTTCGATCGCCACCCGCACCACGGGCACTGGCGTTGTCGGGTTGGCTAGCCAGGGACGCAGTAGATCCAGAAGCCTGGGGTAAGCCAAGGTTCCCAGGTGCCCCTGCCAAACGCTTCTATCGACGACTAGAACGCGCTGGGTGTAGCGGAGCATGGCGTCGACGATTTCGTGCTTAACGCTGTCATCGAGACCACTATGATCCGCAAGCAGCAGGACCACTGGATCATGCTCCACCAGCCATCGGCGGAAGTTCGGTTGCTGTTCAGCGAGGGCGGCAGCCACAGCGCGCAATTGCGGGAAAACTCCGCTGGCCGTTTTGCTGAAGAGATGGATTAGGCGAGGGAGGGAGAGCTGCTGAGCGGCCAGCCACTTTGCTGCCAGCGTTTCCTGGACTACCTGCGAATGGAAGACAAAGCAGGGAGGGGCGGCTACGCTCCGCAACAAGCTGGTCCGCTCCCTAACATTCTTCAGATCCCCATCTATCACGCACCGCAGCGTCAGATCCATCCATTTTTCAGTTCCCAGCAAATCGGATACACTCAACGAGCCCGCCGCAGGGGTGGCGGCGAATGTGAGAGATGACTTCCCGCAAAAAAACATGGCGGCGGCTAGTCGTCCCGCCACTCGTTCCATCCATTGGCTTTCCTTCGGGTTACGGCTCTGCCTGAGGTGGGAATCATGGTCGTTTGCCACCAGCAGGCTTTCAGACACATACTGATTGATCAACGCGCGGGGGGACGCCGGGATCTTATTTTCCGCGTGCCACTTTTGCATCATGGAAATGAATGCGCGCGGCCAGCAGGTCAGCCACTCCAGCTTCCTCACGCGTAGTTCCTGCCAAAACGGCCCGGCTTTGTTCTTTAAAACCCGCTTGGCGGTGGCCTGGGCATTCTCCTGACTGATTGGCAGAAGAACGCAGGTCACTGGCGGCTGGCCAGCCCATTTTTGAACCGAAGCCTCCAGCTCGGAGGTCGGCCAGTCTGCCCATCGGCAACTCAAGACGAGCCTAGTAGCGGCAGGTCCTAGGCGCTCATCCCTTTTCC
>JAYVJI010000422.1:0-4950 GCA_043769435.1 Verrucomicrobiota bacterium | reverse complement strand
TCGCCGCGCTGCCACCCGGTGTGCCAGTGCAAGTGTGCGGCTACTGGCTCAGCGGGGCTTTGATAGGGCCAGAGCGCATTTCCCCATCCGCCCGGCTTCCCGGCAGGTAGCCACAACCGGGCGATGATGAGCAGCGGAATGCACAGCAACGTCCCCGCAAGGACGCACAGGAGGATCAGGTTTTCATTGATGGAGACCGGCATGGTGGACAGGCCTGTGGCGCTGCGGATGACCGGCTGCAAGCGAAGGCCGCATCAGCTGCGGCCCGACCCGTGCGAGATTCATCGACCTATCTCCACCCACGCGCCTGGCGCCCCATGGGCACGAAAGCGCCCATGCCCACCTCAATCGAATCTATTCGGGCTGATCGAACTAAGACAGTATGCGCCCTGACCGTTCTCTGCCCGTGCCTCGGAATGCAGAAAGTGCAGAAAAAATCCTGCGCATTATTTGGTCGTTTTCTGGCCGAGTCCCATAGTCAAAAAAATCCCGCAGGCCGGAATCGGCCTGCGGGATAAGTGTTGGAGTTTGGGGTTCAAAACTGCCGGCGCGGAATCAGCCCAAGGGTTTGGAAGGATCAAACACTCCGGGAACGGGGACTTTGTAGCGTCCTTCCGCGTCCGGCATCACCATAGGCTGCTGGTCAAACCCAAGCTTTGCAGGCATTTCGCTGTTATTCCACGCGAGCGCCTCGTCCCATTTTATCATCTTGCCGCTGTAAGAGGCGTAGCGGCCCATGATGGCGGTGAAGGTACTGCTGGCGCCATAGTGGGCATTGTTATGCGGGCGGTTTTCCCGGATGGACTTATACAGCTCGTTATGTTCATTCTGGTAGGGGTTCCCATCTTCATCACGAGCCCGGAAGGTCCACACTTTTTTACCGCTGCGGTCCTTGATTTCCGCACGGTTGGCGTGGCCATCGAGGAACAGGGTGCCAGTGGAACCGACGACGAGTTCAGTGACGCTGCTCCACGCATTGTTCAAATGGCGGCACTGACTGTTGCAGATGACGCCGTTAGGATAAACAAATTCCACGTAGTGATGGTCGAAGATCTGGCCATACTTCTTGTCCTTTCGCACCTCGCGTCCGCCCATGGCTTGGGCTGCCACCGGATGCGCATCGCCCATGAACCAGTTGATGACGTCAATGTTGTGAATGTGCTGCTCGGTGATATGGTCGCCGCACAGCCAGTTGTAATAATACCAGTTTTTGAGCTGATAGGTCATTTCCGACATATCAGGAGTGCGCTCAAACGGCTCCCAGACGCCGGCACTATTCCAGTAGCACTGAGCTGAAATGATGTCCCCGATGGCACCTTTCTTGACTTCGGCGAGCGCATCAAGGTAGCACTTTTCATAGCGCCGCTGCAGGCCCACGACGACCTTCAGGTTCTTTTCGTCAGCCTTCTTTGCGTATTCCATGACGAGGCGTGCCCCGGGGGAGTCCACCGCCACGGGCTTCTCCATGAAGATATGCTTGCCAGCCTCCACTGCGGCTTTGAACATCATGGGACGGAAGCCAGGAGGAGTGGCCAGCAGCACCACGTCCGCATGCCCCATGACATCCTGAAATGATTCCATGCCGATGGAGCGGCGGTTGTCAGGCACGTCCACTTGCTTGCCGAACTTGGCCTGCAGCGTGGAATGGGCCGGCTCCAGCCGGGACTGAAAGGCATCCGCCATGGCCACGAGCCGCGTGCCGCCTGCTGTCAGCGCTTGCTCCGCAGCGCCACTCCCGCGGCCGCCGCATCCGATGAGCGCCAGTTTCAATTCATCAGAGCCTGCCACCTGCGCGCAGGCGGAAATAGGCATGTTCACAGCTACGGCTGCGGCAGCAGCGGTGCCAATGATTTGGCGCCGGCTTGGGTTGGTTTCGTTGTTCATAGGTAGTTGATTTAAGGTAGTTGGACGATGGTGGTTATTCTTGAGTGCGGGCTTCGCGGGATGCCAACTTTTTTTCACCCGCTTATCCGGTTTTCTGATCGCCGGTATTCACGGGCCGTCTTTAAGATAGGGCCTTCCTTCCGAAGGTCCGAAACATCAGCAAAGGCAAAAAATCAACAAACTGAATGCTCAAAAATGCAAGATCTGTCAAATATGCTTGTCGCGACTGAGAATTTGCGTGCGTAACCCTTTGGTATTCAGTCGTTTGTGAGTCCGAAAAATACTGCTAGAGGGGGAGAAAGTGATTGCGAAAATCCAGAACTGTCGTAATTGTCATAGATATTATCCTCAAAACTATAGAAATTATGGAAGCAAAAAAGCATAAAACGCGTGTAAACGCTATCCTGGCCTTCACGCTTATGGAAATTCTGGTCACCTTCGCGGTGATAGGCACGATCGTGTCGATAGCCGTGATCGGCATCCGGAGTGCCTCTGAGGCCAGCGCCGTAGCCAAGCTGGAGAGTGACATCAAGTCGCTGAATACCGCAGTGAGCGTCTATCAGGCGCACGGCGGAAAGCTGGCGAGCGGGATGACGGCGGAACAGGTGTTGATCAAGCTGACAATGGTGACCAGTGACGCTGCGAAACAGGCGGGCCTGCGTGGCAGCATGATCGACCCGCGACTGACTATCAAATGGCAGACACCGGATGAGGCGTCAGGCTCCGCAAAGCGGGTCTACTGGAATGACACCGCCAAGAATTTCTACCTCTCTGAAAGTGGCGCCGTGCCCGGAATCAAAGAGTTCTTCCTTGGAGATAAGCGGGACATGAGCGGCTATGCTGTGGATGCGAACGGCAATGCTATGGATGACCGTGCTTCCACCGGGGAGTTCGGAGACAATAAATGGGTTTGGCAATACGACGGGAGCAGCGCCCCTGATACCGCCGGTCCGATAGTTCCAGAAACGCCTGGCCTGACTGACCCGGGCGCCACTAATATTGATGATCCGAATACCTCCCCGCTGACCCCTCCTAACTACAGCATCACGGGCTCGAGCTTTCCGCTCCCTAACTTCCCCATGACCCTGACCCTGAGTCTGCCGGCTAGCGTCCCGGCGGGTGCTGGAGAGATATACTACTTCAAGTCCGGCGGACAGTGGGAGCGATACACGGCCCCCCTGACGCTGGATCCCGGCGGATCTGTGACGTCGAAGACCATCTCCCTGGACCTCGATACCTACACTGATAGTGTGGACGTGGTTCAGACCTATCAGGTTATCCCGTTTCAACTGGAACTGGCTGTCAACTTCGCCAAAACAAATTTTAACTACCGTGAACTGGGTGGCCTCATGTATGACGGGTCCTCGGCGAATGCTGCGGCGCTGCCACAAGCGAATGTTGTCGTTACGAATGCATCTTCTATTCCAGCGCCCTACCTCGCCAGCAGCAAGTTCCAGATCTACTGGACATGGGACGGCAGTGATCCAGCCACCAGCGCCAGCCGGGTGGCTGGCCCCGTATTTTCGGGCAGTTACGCTCCATTTGACGTCCCTGTAAATCTATCCCGCTACGGCACCGCTGGCACCGCGACTATAAAAGCTAAGGCAGTGGCGCTGGACGCCACACTATTCGCTACATCCAACCTGAAGGAGCAGGAACTGGGAATAGAAAAGCTGACCCTTCCTATCACAAATTTGACGCTGAGCGGCGGTAATGTTGTCATGACCTCGGCTCCGGATCCGCAGCGGCTTCCAGATGCCTCCCGGATTTTTTACACAGACTCAGGCACAGATCCCGGCGTGAGCGCGACTGGTGAACCGGCTGCTCCCGGTTCCACACCTTACACCGCGCCAGTAGTCCCGCCGGTGACAGGTTTGGTTCAGTACTTCGCTCGGACTTATGCGCCGACGGCTTATAGCAAGTGGTTTGACGCAGGGGACAGGTCTGACGTAGCTACGGGTCAGCCAGCCTCAGGTATTATCTTTGCGATCGTCCCTGGCACCAAGTCGCTCTTTCAATTCGATGCCTCTAACGGGATGACCGTGATCCGCACATCGGAATGCCCGTTTGTGCCTGGAACCGTTGCCTACAATCCTGTCAACACGTCTGCCTACTATATCGAACAGAGCGCCAATCAAATAGGCCGATATGACATGACGACCGGATTGAATACGGTCGCAGGCAGCCTCGGCAGCGGATACAATCCCACCACTATCCCCGCGAACCTTGTGGCCTACAATGGCAGCCTGTTTTATGTGACGCCTGGAACCGATGACCTAGTGCGCCTAGAAATCGCCGCGAACGGCAACATAACATCGCAGTATAAATTCGCCGACATCACAAACGATACAGCCGCCTTCAACGCGGTCGGCGACATCGCGGCGGACACCGCCGGCACGCTTTATATTTCCGGAACCAATGCCTGGGCGACCTTCAGTCTGGTCGACCTCACGGGTTTCACCGTCCCGGTGACCAATCCTGCCTTTGTTTGGAATGGGCTCGCCACGGGATCAAACGGCACTGTTTATGGTGTCCGGAACAGCGAACCCACCAAGCTCTACACGGTCAACCCTGCCAACGGCGGGGGATCTGTTCCGCTGGTTTTCAACCCAGCCGCCTCATTCGACGACTTTGGAGGGCCTATGCCTAACATTCCTTTCCAGCTCACCGGCACCCACTATGCAGTGAGCGATGCCTCAGGAAACCTGCTGCGCATCAATACGGCCACCGGGCGGCAGTATACTTTTGCCTCCAGCCTTGGGCTCACGCCGACAGCGGTGGCCCTCAATGCGCAAGGAAATGCCGTTAACGTGATAGGCTCATCCAGTGGTGGCACTTCCATCACGACGGTGAACCTCAACACCGCCAAGGCGAGCCCCGTGGTGTCGCTGACCTCAGGTGGATTTGCCTACAGCCCGGCCTCCACTCCCCGCGCGGCCACATGGTTCGATGGCAACCTCTATTATGTGACCCCTGGCACCCAGGATCTTGTGAAGGTCGTCGTGTCCCCGTCCGGAGCCGTATCCGGGCAATCAAAGGTGGATGACATCCTTGACGGTAGTGGCT
>JAYVJI010000421.1:0-3966 GCA_043769435.1 Verrucomicrobiota bacterium | reverse complement strand
CTTGACCGATTGCCTCATCGGGAATCTCGACACCGATTTCACCGCACTCTTTGCCGGCATCAAAGGCATGGCGTCCCTGCCTGAAGCACTGGAATACGGACGCTCGGCCATGCGACCCCAGGCCCCGGCCATGGCAGGATAATGGCGCGTTGATGCGCGTTGTGCGCGTTGATCATCAGTTTATTTTTTTCTTGAATTCTATAAATTCTATTTCAATAAAATGATAGACATGGGCGATGGAACCCTTATGATGACTTGTATTCCAAAACAGTTACTTTCGTTAGAGACACAAAATCCACGCACTGGAATCCGGGAAACAAACACATTTTTGAATTTGATCAAAATCACTGATACCGCAGTCAGCCACCTGCGCACCCTGCTGGAGGGCCGCACGGAGGATGGACTGCGCCTGCTGATCGAGCGCGGCGGATGTGCGGGATTACAATACGGCATGAAAGTGGATGCTGCGCAGCCGGGGGACTCGACCGTCGAGCAGGATGGCGTCCGGGTATTCATAGACCAGGACAGCCTCCACTACCTGAAAGGGTGCCAGCTGGACTATGTAGACACACTCGCGGACACTGGATTCAAAATTCTGAACCCCAATGCGGCCAGAAGTTGCGGCTGCGGCACTTCCTTTGAGCCCGCCGCTCCCGCACCAAGCGCTCCCTTGGCTCCGCCAGTCCCGGACGGGACAGCCTGCGACTCCGCTGCCTGACCTATGCCTCCCAGAGTCGAGTTCATGCACGCACCCCGGGCCTCATGGTCCAGAGCTGCTTCCACTGCCCTGAAACAAGCAGATGGCAGTCTCTTCTGGTGGAGCATCGGCATCGTTGTCCTTTTTGGAATGTCAGTCTTCAGTTGGTTTTTTTGCATCTATGTTTTTAATCACCCGGAAAAACCCTTCAGCTACCACCTTCTGGCCCGGTTTCAAAAGCTGGAAAACCTGAAAGCCGTCACCGAAAAGGACGCCCCCGCTGGCAAAACCCACAACCCCAGAGATCTGAATGAGACTTTCTATACCTTCACAGAAGAAAACTTTTCTCAGAAAAACTCCGAGCTGCGCCGCGGCTATATCACCAACTACCGCAATGATCGCGCCATTTTCGTCAAAGGCCGGTTCCGCATCATCAGCGCAAGACCGCTGAACCACGGTGACTTCTTCACCGAGGGACTCGTCGCGCGCGCTGTAGCCCTAGCAGAAGGCGAACATGAATTCCGCAACGTAGTGCTGGAGTATATCCTCCCCGGGAAGCCCACCCCGGGCGCGATGTTTCAGGTCGGTGACATCGTAGAGATCGACATGAGCAAGAAAAAGCGCCGGACTTTCACCAGCATTGTGAATGTTGCCCGGGAGGGAGAGGACCGGCTGGTGATTTCCGCCGTCCCACTTATATACGGGAAATTTGAAATCGACTCCGCGCGGGGACTTGCGATCGATTGCAAGCCACCACCATCGATCAACATCCAGGGCCCATGGCCCGTGACTGAGGACACGGTGGGAGTCAGTGCGGCGGCAGCCACCACTGCGGCGCGGTGATGCCGCGCACTGCCCATTCCGGGATGCACGCAGCTTTGCGCTTGGGATTTTCCGCCATCTCTGCAGTCGGACTCACCAGCTGCGTAGCCACCATCCACCAGAGCCACCAGAGCCCCACCGCCACTCCCGCCCATGTCGTCAGGACCATGGAAAGACTCACCCGCGCCACCGGCCCAGAATCCCGTCCCGCCGCCAGCTGGCGGGTTGTCATGTCGGATTCCCCTGCCCCGGAGGCCGCACTCGGCAAGGAAAACACCCTGATCCTATCCACCGGGTTACTCGATTTTTGCGCACAGGACCCATCGCTGCTGGCCTACGTGATAGCACATGAAATGGCCCACCAGCAACTGCGCCACCCAGTCCTACTAGCACGCGCCGGAAGAGCGCGCTGGCTTGCTTCCGGAGCCCTGCTCGCCCTCGCAGGAACCGGTCAGCTGGTCTGGCCAGCAGCAGCCGCCGCCATCCTCGGAATGCCCGCAGCTTCCACACTTCCGCTCGCCCGCAGCATGGAACATGCCGCCGATGCAGCAGCCCTGCGCACACTTTCCCTTGCCGGCTACGCCCCCACCGCAGGGCGTCGATTTTGGGAAAAAATGGCCTCCGAGCGACCCGCCAGAGAGCCATGGAAATGGCTGTCCTCCCACCCACCCGACCACGAACGCTGCCGCCAGCCCACCTGTTCCAATCCACTCACAAAATAAGACTCGGCTGATGGTGAGTGAAGACGGAAACTGAGCGTTGATAAGCTGGTTCCACGAGACGCCATTCTGGTAGAACCAAGCAGCTTGCTGGAGGCCAGCACTCTGGCGCACGGGACGACAGTTGGGGCCGGAGAGACGCTGTGGATTCAGCACCCCTACCGGCTTTATGAGCTGCGTGCGGACCATGCGAAACGGCGTTACCAAATCCGAATCGCCCGTGATCACGATAGCTGCCTCGTAGCGTCCCAGAAAGCCATCCATCAGCAAATGAGACCCCAGGTTCACATCCGATCCCTTTTCCTCCGTTTTGAATATAGATTGAAACCGTCCACATAAAGGAGAGTCTTCATGTCCCCATCCTCCCGATAAAAAATGCAAGGGCAGCCCCCGAAAGAGCTGCCCCGCGTCCTGCCGCCGAAGCGAACAGGAGAGATGTGAAGATGAAACAAGCCGACATAGCCGTAATGGCAAGTGAGAATTTGAAACGTCAAGCATCAGCAGCGCGCCTGTAGGCAGCGGCACATGATATGACCGCCGTGAATGTGATGGTTGCTATTTCGGCTTATGCGCCTCAGAGCATTTGCGAATTTCTGCACAGAGTTCGGTAACACTACCGTTGTCAGGCTGGGCCTGCCGTTCGGCTGTGTAGTCACCACTTCCGTGATCTAGCAAGTGCAAAAAGCGGACGGAATCCACCGGGCCAAGTTGCTGACTAAGGATCGCCACACCTCTGCGGTAAAGATCCAGTGGGGAGGAATAGGTAGTCGGAGTCATAGTTTAGCGGGTTAGAAATGGGATTGGGTTTATCACAGCCAGGGAAATGTGCTGCATACTCCTCGTGGCACAGGCAGCAAAGCGGTCATCGGTAGTTAGGAAAATATCTGCCTTCAGTGCCTCAGCCGAAGCGAGGTGCAAGGCATCCATGCGCTTGAATCCCAAGCTGTGGAGCAAGGTTCCACGCGTTTCAACCGCTTCAGCAAGCATTTGAAAGTCGGAGCAATACCCAAAGAAATTCAGAATACCCTCGCGGCGGATTTCCTCCGGGATGCGATTCACCTCGAACGCAAGCACCTGACTGTGAGACAAGGAAACTTGCCCATCAACGACACGCTGCATGACAGCCAAAATAGCGGCTGTTTCCATTTG
The DNA here is from genome assembly GCA_043769435.1 of Verrucomicrobiota bacterium. Classification (GTDB taxonomy): domain Bacteria; phylum Verrucomicrobiota; class Verrucomicrobiia; order Verrucomicrobiales; family V1-33; genus JAYVJI01. The sequence continues at coordinate 579 of JAYVJI010000421.1, read as the reverse complement.
GATACGAGTCTGTGATTGATCGTCGTAAGGGCGATTCAAGCAACAGGTATCGAGATAAACGAGCATTGGTATGAGAAGAAACAGAATGTCAGTAAACTGCGCAATTCAGAAAAATCAACCAGAGTGTGGCCCGCCACGTTACGATCCCAGATGGCCGTGAGAAGCACATCGTTCCCGGATGCACCGCCACATAGTCTTCCATTTCGCGATAAAGTTTTCCCTCCTTGCTCCAGCCACCGTTCAGCGAGCGAAGTTGAGGAAAAAGATTCCAGTCCGCACCTCCGCCAGCGCCGTGACAAACGTGATGTCCCTTGTCGTAGCTTTTGCCGAAGACCTCCTCGGTTTGTCCAACCATGTTGCTCATCTGGAATCCTCTGCTTTCCGGGCGCTTGGTGGTGGCTTGTGCAGAGATTCCAATGGCTCCGATGACGCGGGACTCCTTTAGCAAAGAGGTGTGCGTCTGGATCAACTCAGGCGGTGTGTGAACCTCCTCTTTATCGAAAAGGAAAACCGCCTTCCCCGTCACCACTTCTTTGACGGATGCGGGAAAGGAGATGTTCTCGTAATACACCCAACTGA
>JAYVJI010000420.1:0-1694 GCA_043769435.1 Verrucomicrobiota bacterium | reverse complement strand
ACCTATTGGAGCGATGTGAACGGCTGTCCGTTACGAGCCTCCTTCATCACATCAGACCGTGGTGCGCGTTTCCCAAGCACGTTATCTCAAAATCTAGTGGTTGAAGACTGCGATATTATTTATACTCGCGGGGTCTTTCAGGGCAATCTTACGAAAGCACAAAGAACAGCTGTCATCGGTGTTTTTGATGGAAGTGAAAGCACAGATAATGTGTTATTAGCGGATGGAACCATGAACACGGGACAGCACCTGATTATTCGTAATTTAACTGTGTCAGATCCTAGGCCTCAGAGGGTGTTAATCAGTGTTCGAGATACGACCACTATATTTAAAGGGATTCGCCTTGAAAATGTGCAACAGTTACACCCACACGTCTATGGCTTGCCAAGCTCGCTGGTTGGGCTGAACCCCGGACAGATATCAAATTGGACACTCAAAAATGTGCGTATCGGAGGTGTTTTAATCGACGAAACTACGATCAATGACCCAAAACATTTTGTCATCACGAATACGTCCGACTTGAAATTTGATTAACTTTCAGCTGGGTCAGTCCATGAAAGTTGAAAGTAAATAAAGCGGATAGGACATGACATTTTTAGGGACACGACAACAGTTGTGCTTTGGAATTAGGCTACTGTTACGTTTCACTCATGAGCTGCATACTAGCCTATCACCTGCCTTTTCAAATCTCGCAGAACTCGCAGCGGGCCCCGCTCTCATCACGCTTCGCTCGGCCCAAGATCTGGTCGTGTTAGCGACTCCGCCGTATTAGAATAACGCATGATTGCTGCTGCTGCTCTCCGTCACAGGCGGAACGGGCCTGCTGATAGCGGGTTGGGCATGGATGCTGCGGCGCAAAGTAGCGGAGCAGTCGGCCATCATTGAGCAACAGAACTCCACCCGGGCCACGCTGGAGGAGCGCCAACGCATCGCCCGGGAGCCGCACGACACGCTGGAGCAGGAACTCAGTGCAGATGGCGTATGCAGCGGACGAGGTGAAACTGGCAATTTCCGATTATCAAGGCATTCTTTACCGGCTCAGCGGAATTCGGAATTGAATCACTAGGTCTCCGAAATCCACCAGCGCATCATGGGCGTGGCCAGTGCTTCCTTCACTCTCCAGCTCAATACCGGAGCCCGGATCAAGCACTCGCTCGATTTTGAACTCTGCATTCTGGATGACAAGAGCCACAGCGTCGAGCACACTAAGGTTTTCATTCAAAGTTTCCTTTGCAACCCGAGAACCAAAACACTACCGTTCGGCTACCATGCCCGCACTCGTCATCAAATCCTTCCCAGAAGCCCTCCATACCAAGCTGAGGCAGATTGCCGCTGCCCACAGACGCTCTATCACGCAAGAGACCATTTGCCTTCTTGAAACGGCTATATCCGCAGAAGAAAAGCAGCCGATGGACCCTAGCCCGCCAACTATTTCCTACTGGGCCAAACGCACGCTTCTACCGGAATATGAGGCCGCGCTCAAGGCTGGAGCCTTCAGCGGGGGCACGGACTCCACGCAGATCATCTCCGAGGACCGCGATGCCCGATGAGCACCGCTTACTACGACGCCAACTACGTCTTCAAGCTCCAGTGCCTCGAACATGGCACTACGGAAGTCCGAGCCCATGCGGCTACCGTCCAAGTCCTCTATTCCGGCCTTCATGCCCGAGCCGAGTTCACCTGCGCGGCTTTTC
>JAYVJI010000419.1:0-8141 GCA_043769435.1 Verrucomicrobiota bacterium | reverse complement strand
TGTCGCGGCAGGGAATGAGGCCATGGCCAGAGAACGCTTTGACGCCTTTCTGGTCCGTTATCCGCTGGATGACCGGGCCCGCCGGATTCTGTTTATCTATGGCCAGTTTGCCTATGCTGAGGCCCAGTCCATGGAGGAAAAGAAGGCTACGCCGGAGAAGGCGGCTGAGGCTTTCCAGCGGGCCATGGATGCATGGTCACGGCTGATCAGTAAATACCCGCAGAGTGAGGAAGCGAGCCTGGCGCTCTACAATACCGCGCTGATCCTGACAGAAAAGCTGAACCGCATGGATGACGGGCTGGCGGCCTTTCAGCGCATAACATGGGGGACATGGGCCCCTCTCGCGCAGCAGCGGGTCCGGCTGCTGAGCAGCAAGTCGCTGGCGGTGGCGAGCGAACGGGTGTTCCGGTTGACGGAGACACCATCAGTGAAGGTGAGCCTGCGGAATATCAGCACACTCAAGGCCAGTCGCTATCCCCTTGATGCCAGCGCGTTTTTCCGCAGCCGCCACCGCATGGATGCTATTGATCTGCTGGACATCGACCTGATCGCTCCGGAAAAGACGTGGGACATCAAGGTAGAGAAGTTCGCGCGGCATAAGGCCATCCAGCAGGAGATACCTGTCGAGATACCTGAAGGACCGGGCGCTTATATTGTCAGGGTGGAGGGAGATGAGTGGCAGGCCACCACCCTGGTGGTGCGGAGCGACATCGACGTACTGGTGGAGTCCGCACGCAGAGAGGTCCTCGTGTATGCCCAGCAGGGGCCGGACAAGAAGCCAGCGGCTCAGGCCACTGTGCTGGTGAGTGATGGCCTGCAGATCATAGCCAGCGGCCAGACTGGAGCCGATGGCGTTTTCCGTGCCCGCCCGGCAGAGCTGGAGAAAGCAGCCAGCGTCAGGGTATTTGTTAGCAGTCCGGCAGGAATGGCCGGCAGTTTTTTGACCACGTCCGGTCTGAGTCTGTCAACTCCGCCCCGTAGTTATGCACGCGTGATGCTTGACCGCCAGTCCTGTGCCCCGGGCGGACAGATGACGTGGCAGGCGCTGCGGCGCGGCATTGTGGACGGGATGTTTCCAGTGACGGACGCTGGTGCCGGCTGGAAGTGGCGTGCGCTCATGCCGGACGGGCGTCTGCTTTATGAGGGCCCTGTCACATGGGACAACATGGGCATGGCGCAGGGCAGCTTCCGTGTGCCCGAGGGGTCACCTGAAGAGGATGGCTATAAGGTCACCGTGTTTAATGCCCGGGAGACCATGTCCAGCCAGTATGACGTGAGCGGGAATGCCCTTGGCAGCCATCCTGACAAGACTGTGCTGCCCTCAGTGGATAAGAGAAGATTTCTGGCGGGCGATACTGTGAAAGGATCGTTCACCATCCTGCTGCCTCAAGGAGTCCCATGGCCGGGCCATAGTGGGATGCTGAAAATGCCTGACGGGACATCCCGTGCAGTCGCCGCAGATGCGCAGGGAGCTATTCCCTTTGAAGTGGCGACAGCGGGCATGAAGCCGGGAGCCTATCAAGTGTGGTTGGGAGAAGTTCCCGCCAGCTTTGAGATAGCGGCTGATGCGCTGTCGCTGGGCTTTGGAAAAATCCCCGATACGCTGCTGGCCGGCGAACCAGCCGGGGTGGAAATCAAAGTGTGGGACCTGAATGGAAAACCCTGTGAAGCAGAGGTCCAGCTGACTCTGGTGCGGCGGGAGGCACCGCTGCCAAACCATGTGCTGGAAGGCGCACCATGGATCAGGATTCCTGAAACGAAACCGACGGAGACACTGGTGAGCGAGCAAACGGTGCGCATCACGGCCACAGGAGTTTTGAGCATTCCCCTAACACTGCCCACTCCCGGCGACTACACCGTCCGCCTCACCAGCAAGGACCGGCAGGGGCATGAGATCAAATCCGAGGCGAAGCTTCATGGGTCCGGTGGTGACGGAGATGCCGCGCTGCGCCTTCTTTCGGATGCGACCACGGTGACGGCTGGCAAGCCCGTGACTCTCCGGGTGCTGGCGGGCACCGCGCATCCTTCTGTGCTGGTCACAGTGCATGCGCAGGAATTTTTCAGCCACAGCATCGTGGCAGTGCCCGCGGGATTCAGCACTCTGGAAATACCAGTGGCGGCTGCGCACGCGCCAAACTTCCGGGTCACTCTGGCGGCCATGGATGGCCGCCGCGTTCACCTCGCCTCCCGGCCATTCGAGGTGCAGGCGGGACTGCAGGTCACGCTGGCAAAAAGCCCTGATGGAGTCGCCCTGACAGCGGTGGATTCTACAGGTAAGCCAGTCACCGCGCGGGTGTTTGCGGGTGATGGATTTGAGCCGGCGCCGAGGTTGATCCTGCCTGTCCGCGGCACCGGGCTGAGCATCGAAACCAGCGCCACGTTTTCCCACCCGGGAGTCTCCCGGTTCTTGAAACCAGGCGGCACTGCGGACAGCGGGCTGGTTTACATCCCGGGAGACAATGGCGAGCTGTTGCTGTGTAAGATTCAGGAATCCGAGCTGGGCAACAACACTGGAAATACGTTGCTAACCGATGCCCTCCAAATGAACATCAGCAGCAACTCTTTTCTAACAAATTCCACTATCACCCGCCGTGGAGTCTTCACCCTCAACCCAGGGCTCAGCGGCACTAAGCAGGATGCTCTGGGAACAGACGTCGCCATCCTGACAAAGGGCCTGGAAGATATCACGCTGGCGGCGGTCGCCGGTCCTGAACTACCGGCTGCACCATACTATTACTGGAATACCGGCGTCGCGCCGCAAGTCAGGCAATACGTCACTAACGAAAAGGGAGAGCTGTCCATAGTGCGGGCCTCCGCCGCAGAGGATGCGGTTTTCGGGGTTGTCGTCCTGACAGAAAACTCACTCACGGCGGGAGCGTCGCTCCGGATTCCTGCGGATGCCGGGATCATGGCCAGAGTGCTGCCGCCGGACATTCTGACTCCGGGCCAGGAGTTTTCCCTGCCTGTGTTGCTGTGGAACCGCGGGGCGGCGGCGGCGGCGGCGGAGTTTTCCCTAACATCCTCCGCAGGGCTGACCACGCCGGTGAAGGCGGACGCCATTCCATCCGGGGCACAATACATCGTCCACGTTTCCGGCCTGAAAGCTCCGGACAAAACCGGTCCGCTGCAATGGACCCTAGCAGAGGAACCCACCCACCGGATCGCATGGACTGGGGAGTCCCGGATCCGTCCGCTGGGCGTGCCGGTTATTGTTCCTGCGGGCGGCCTTTTTGCAGAAGGTGAGCATGTCATCACGCTGCCGCAGAGTGAAGGTGCCGCAGGATTCCGCATGGTCAGGGTGCCTCATCTCAAGGGGCTGGCCGGGGCCTTGCTGGCTGATAACGCCCTGCCCGCAGATGGCAGCAGCATCCAGAGCAGCCCGGGGCGGTTGCTGGCGGGCATCGCGGCGGGGTACAGCCCTGCGGATCTGGCACCGCTGGTGGCGGAGCTGGCCGCTTCTGAAAAAGATGGCGGGTGGTCGTGGGAAAACCTCGACATGTCTCCGGGCTTGCTGACCACCGGCTTTGCATGGCGTGCGCTCCTCGACGCGCGGGCTGCGGGCGCTACTGTTAGCGACAGGATGCTAGGCCGCACGAGGGCGTTCGTCTCCAGCCGCTATGGCAGTATCGCGGCGGCGGACTTTGAGCGGAAGTCCACGGTTATCCATGCCCAGTCCGCTGCCGGGTTTGCTGAGCCCTCCAGCCTGAATGCGCTCTTCCGGGTCCGGGATACCCTCAGCGCTGTAGCCCTAGGCCGGCTCTGTGCTTCCCTGATTCTGACGGACCGCATGGAAGAAGCGGGGAGTGTTATGGACCTGCTCATCAAGGCTGGCACCGCAGCGGCGACCCCCACCGGCGAGGAGTGCCTGACATGGGCCGGCAGCGCCAAAGTATCCGGCCTGAATGCCGCAGAGGAGGCCACTTCCACCGCGCTGTGGTGCCTCGCGCGGCTCAACCGTCCTGAGGCCCGCAAGGCGGCCGCATGGCTGCTGGCCTCCCGTGCCTGCGCCCCCGGCGGACAGACCCGTTGCCGTGGTCAGGCATTGCAGGCGCTCGCGGCCTATGCGCGCACGCTGCCGCCGGCCAGCCCCGGAGACTCTGTGGAAATCCTAGCCGGAGGCGTAGTCATCAAGGCTGCTCCGGATGTCCTGCTGCCTGTTCCTGCTGATGGAAAGCTGACCATCCGCGTGAAGGGAAGTGCCGCTGCTGTGCTCGCGGCAGTAGTCAGGGAAGCTCCGGCGGACGATCCCAAGACATGGGACTTTCCAAAAATCGGGGGCATTTCATGGCTACACACCGGCTACTCCTTTGATGGCAAGGATCTGCAGACCCCCAGCGCTTCGCCTGTCACCCACGCTGCCTTTGGCCAGCAGATCCGCGTCCAGTTAAAGATCAATAATCACCCAGATCAAACATGGCAGGCGCATGGGGACTTTCTCCAGATTGATGCAGAGATTCCAGCGGGTTTTGAAATGGCGGATGGAAGTCTGGAGACGAATGCGGAGGGTATCAGCTATGACAGGCATCGCCTGCGGCTGAGGTTTGCACCCGGGGTGCTCCAGAGCGTGAGCTACCGGGTCATAGCGATGACTCCCGGCGTCTGGACGGCGGCAGCGCCTGCCTTGCTGGACCCTTATGATCACAGCCGGTGCCGCCGCGGTCCTGCGCAGACCCTGACTGTATTGCCTCCGGGTACTCCCAGCCCGGATCCATATGTTATGAACAAGGGAGAGCATTTCGAGCTGGCGCGACTGCTCTTTGAGAGAAATGAGGCGGCCTCGTGTTTGCTGGAGCTGGATGCCATCGGCACTGCGAAACTGGATCAGGCGGAAGAGCGGGATGCGGCCCGCATGAGGCTGTGGCTGCTGTCCAGTCAGGAGAAGCCGGATGCCCGCGCGATGATCAATGCCTTTGAACTCCTGACAGAACGGCATCCGCAGCTGGTGATTCCTTTCAGCATGCTGCCGGCCGTAGCTGCTGCGTATAGTCAGTTAGGAGAATTTGAGCGCACGGCCACGGTTTACCGGGCAGCTCTGGACGGAGCCTTCCTAACAGATTCCAGCCTGAGTGCTGCGCTGGAGGATCAGGGAGATTTTGCCGGAGGCACGGCCCTGCAGGAGAGCCTGTGGCGTGAGTATCCGGACAGCCGGGATGTTATCGACAGCTACATCGGCATAGCGCAGAGTCTGAGCACTGCTGCCCAGGGGGCGGAGACCCTGCGCGTGCGCCGCGGTCAGCCAAAGCTAGAGAAAGGCGCGCTGCTAAGCCGCAGCCGGGATATGCTGGAGCGCTTCATCACCCTCTATCCGGCGGATGATCAGGCGGATGATGCCGCCTTCAGCATGGTGAATGCCCTCTTCCTGCTCAAGGACTACCCGGGCGTGGTCAGCCAGGCCGATGCCAGCGCCCTGCGGCATCCCGACAGCAAGTTTGCCGGCAGTTTCAAGTATATGTCCGCGCTTGGTTATTTCTGGCAGGGAGACTTCGGGAAAGCAGTGGCCGCAGCGGCTCCGGTAGCGAACAGCGAAGGCCCGGACCGGGACTATGCCCGCTACATCACCGCTCAGGTTTATCATGCTCAGGGAAATCCGCAGGAGGCCATCGTATGGTACGAAACTGTACGATCAGCGTATCCGGATGCGGCGGATGCCATCGCTTGGTTTCAGCAAAAAGCTGTGACGCTGCCGGAAGTCAGCGTCTTCAAGCCAGGCGAGGAACCCCGCCTGACGCTGGACTACCGGAATGTAAAAGAAGCCAGCGTGCAGGTCTATCAGGTGGACCTGATGAAGCTCTACCTGCGTGAGCGCAGCCTCAGCAGCATCACCCGCATCAACCTAGCCGGCATCCGCCCTCAGGGTGGAGAAGTGATCCCGCTGGGTGACGGACAGGACTACCTGCCCAAGCAAAAAGCCCTAGCACTGGGGATCCGGGAGGAAGGGGCCTATCTGGTGATCGTCCGCGGGGATGATCTATTCACCAGCGGCCTTGTCATTATCAGTCCGTTGAAAATGGAGGTGCGGGAAGCTGCCGGCGACGCCAGTGTGCGGGTCCAGGTCAGCGATGCCGCCACTGGCAAAGCCATCGCCGATGCGGAAGTCAAGGCGCTGGGCAGTGCCGGTAGACAGGTGCAGTCCGGGACCACCGATCCCCGGGGGGTCTATGCCACTGGCGGGCTGAACGGGACCAGCACTATCATCGTGCGGCAGGGCGAAAACCGCTATGCCTTCCACCGGGGCACCCTCCCGCTGGGAAGCTCCCGACCTGCTTCCACACCTGCTGCGGGTGCCTCCAAGCCAGGAGTTCTGAATCGGGAGGCTTACCTCAAGAACGTGGATGATTCCAACAAAGCCGTGCAGAAGCTGCAGATTGACAATTGGGACCGAAAGCGCCGGCAGACCGGGAAAGGAGTGAAGGCTGATGATGTCCTGAAAAAGTAACCATCAGCCCACAGGTATGATCAAAGCGCCACTGGGTATGCAACCAGTGGCGCTTTCCATTGAGAGCAGAAAGAAGAAAGCAGAAAGCGCGGCCCGCGATAATGTCTGCAAGAACTTCCTGGTGAAGCGCGATACCCCGGGCATGGCATACCACATCCACCAACCGTTCCTGAGCTGTCGCGATCCGGTTGCCGCGCCGCACCCGGGATCGAAGGCTTGCGTTCTGCGGGAAATTGCGGCTGTATAGCTGAACACTACACTAACTGAACGCTAGCCGATTACGCAATGGTGCTGCCGCCTGTTATTCCTGATCATGAACTTCTCCGCCTGATTGGCTGCGGAGCCTATGGTGAGGTGTGGCTGGCGAGGAATGTCATGGGATTGATGCGTGCAGTCAAAGTGGTGCGGCGTGACACCTTTGGAAATGACCGCCCGTTCGAGCGTGAGTTTGCCGCAGTGAAGCGCTATGAACCGGTCAGCCGGAAGGCTGCTGGTCTGGTCCATGTTTTACATGCCGGACGGGCGGCGGACGGCTCGCACTTTCATTATGTCATGGAACTGGCGGATGCTGCCGAAGCCGGTGTGGACCCCGCGACAGAGCCTGACAGATACGTCCCCTGCACGCTGCGGACCCAGATTGGACGGATGGGGCAGCTTCCTGTGAGCGACTGTATGGAGGTCGCGGTCAGCCTGGCAAATGGCATCACTGACCTGCACCGGGTGGGGCTCGTGCACCGGGACGTGAAGCCGTCTAACATTATCTTCGTAGCGGGAAGAGCAAAGCTCGCGGACATCGGGCTGGTGGGGGATATCTCAGACAGCCGCAGCTATGTGGGAACGGAAGGCTACGTGCCGCCGGAGGGTCCAGGGCAGCCTGGCGCGGACCTTTACAGCCTGGGCAGGGTGCTCTATGAAATGGCCACGGGTTTTGAATCCACGCGCTTTCCAGCCCTGCCCGCAGACTGGGTCCGCACCGGGAGCACTGGCGCCTTTGAGTTCTATGAGATCGTGCTGCGCTGTGGTGAACCGGATGCGGCACGCCGCTATCAAACCGGGGAGGCACTGCTGGCGGACCTGACTCTGCTGCAGAGCGGCCAGTCCGTGAGGCAGGTCAGGCAGATGCGGGGAATGATAGGCATGCTGCGGAAGACGGCGGTGGCTGCGGTCGCCGCCGGCACCATGGCCACCGCTGTGGCATGGTGGCAGCGAAAAGAGGCCCGAGCCCAGCGCCTGCTGGTGGAACGGGCTGAGAAAGCAGAGGCAGAGGCGACGCGTAACCTATATGCGGGACTCGTGCAGCAGGCACGGAATGCGCGCCTCAGCGGGGTGCCGGACGGACGGTTCACGGCTCTGGATTTGCTGGAAAAGGCGAGCCGGCTCAACTCCGGTGATGCTGCCATGAGGGAGGAATTCATATCCACTCTGGCCACGCCAGGCCTCAGGCAGACTGGCATGCTCTCCGCGTCTCCTCTGACCATCGCCTGCGATCCAGCGCTGACCAGCTGTCTGCTGCGGGATGCCGCCGGACGCTGGATCCGGCACAGCCTGCCAGAGGGCACCACGGAGCCGGATGCCGGTGGCCCCGCAGACAAGGAACTGCGGCTGGTGCGGGTTGCGAGTGATAGGGGGACCGTCTTCGCAGAGCATTCCGGCGGACGGCTTCTCAGCTGGAAGCACGCGGGAGCCCCCGTTTCCTGGACCGCAG
>JAYVJI010000418.1:0-4985 GCA_043769435.1 Verrucomicrobiota bacterium | reverse complement strand
GATCCAAAGTCAGTGAGACGGACCGCCAGTGGTGGGCATTTCAACCCCTGGCCGGGGTATCGCCGCCGGAGGGCGCAGCGCATCCTGTGGACGCGTTTCTGCTGCACGCAGGAGGGGAGAAAAACCTCACTCTGAATCCTGTGGCAGAGGCGCGCACGTTGATCCGCCGGGCCTCGCTTGACCTCACGGGCCTGCCTGCAGATCCCGGATCCGCTGCAGCATTCGCCGCCTCGCCGACCGCTGCCGCATGGGAAAATGTTGTCGATGACCTCCTCGCCCGCACGGCGTACGGGGAACGCTGGGGACGGCACTGGCTGGACGTGGCCCGCTTCGCAGAGAGCAGCGGCTTTGAGCATGACTATGACCGGCCCTATGCGTGGCATTACCGTGACTTCGTGATCCGTGCTCTCAACAGCGACATGCCCTTTGATCAATTCGCACGCTGGCAACTGGCCGGAGATGAATTTGCCCCTGAGAATCCTGAAGCGATCATGGCCACCGGCTTTCTGGGGGCCGGAGTTTTCCCCACCCAGATCACGGCTAACGAAGTGGAACGCACCCGCTATGATGCCATGGACGACATGCTGAGCACGACTGGCAGCGCGTTCCTGGGCCTCACGATCGGCTGCGCCCGGTGCCATGACCATAAGTTCGATCCTATCCCCACCCGCGACTATTACAGGATGCTCTCAACCTTCACGACTACGGTCAGGAGTAATATTGATCTGCCCATCGTGCCGGAAAGCTATAGCAAGGCGTTAGGTGCCTGGGAAGCAGCAGGCGCTAAGCTTCGAGCGGAGCTGCTGGCCTGTGAGGAGGCATTGAAACCCGCCTTTGCTGCATGGCTGGCGGATAATCCCGCAGCGGCGCCGGAAGCGGCATGGACAGTCCTGGATCTGGAGCAGATCTCCTCCGCAGGCGGCGCTGTTTTCAGTCGGCTGGAGGATCATTCCTGGCTGGCGGGCGGCCCCAGTGCGGGCAGCGATACCTATACTATCACCGCTGTGACCCGTCAGCGGCATCTCACTGGCCTGAAGCTGGAGGCCCTTTGCCACGATTCACTCAGTGCCCGCGGTCCGGGCCGCGCGGACAATGGCAACTTCGCCCTCAGCCGCTTCAGGGTCACCGCGCAACCGTTAGGAAGCGGACCTCCGGTGGAGATTCGCATCGCCTCTGCGGCAGCCACGCATGAGCAGAATAAGGATAGTCTGAGCGTGGCCAGTTCACTGGATGAGAACCCCCAGTCTGGCTGGGCGGTGGATGCGGGCGGTATCGGCAGGGATCAGGCAGCGGCCTTCCTATTTGCTGAGCCGGTGGATTTTCCCGCCGGCACCCGGCTGACCATCACCATGGACTTCGCCGTGAATACGCGCCACACCATCGCCCGTCCGCGGCTCTCTGTTTTCACAGGCGGGGTGCCGCAACTCAAGGCCGCAACGCTGCCGGAATCCATCCTGGCGCTGCTGCCGAAAGGTTCCACGCTTGCCGGGGCGGACCGGGAGACCGTCTTTCACTGGTGGAAACTGCGTGATGCCACATGGCAAAAACAGCAGGCGCAACTGGACGTAGTGGAGAAAAGCAAGCCGGACCCTAACAGCAAAGTAATGGTTTGCGCTGAGGGGTATGAGCCTATCGTCATGCACTCCCAGGGGCCGCCATTCCTCCAGCAAACACATGTCCTGAACAGGGCGGATACCAACCGCAAACAGGAGGTCGCCACGCAGGGATTTCTGCAAGTCCTCAGCAACAGGGCAGGGGATGCGCCGTGGCAGTGGTCGCCACCGGCAGGAGCGAAATACAGCGGCCGCCGCAGATCCCTAGCCAGCTGGATGACGGATGTCGAGGGGGGCGCGGGAGCCCTGATGGCTCGCGTCATCGTGAACCGGCTGTGGCAACATCACTTCGGGCGCGGCCTCGTCGCTACGCCCGGAGACTTCGGCAAAACTGGCGCGCTGCCCTCTCATCCCGCGCTCCTTGACTGGCTGGCAGCGGAACTTATCCGCAGTGGCTGGAGGCTCAAGCCACTGCACCGGCTCATGATGACCAGTCTGGCCTACCAGCAAAGCACAGCCCACGATGCCGCAAAGCAGGCGGCGGATCCCGACAACGCTCTCGTCCTCAGGCGCAGCCCGCGGCGACTGGAAGCGGAAGCCGTGCGCGACAGCGCGCTGGCGGTTTCCGGCATGTTGGATCCCGCTGCCGGGGGCGCAGGCACCCTGGATGAGACCAGCCCGCGCCGCAGCATCTACCTCACGGTGAAGCGCAGCCAACTGCTCAACAGCATGGTGGTCTTTGATGCCCCGGAGCCTCTGAGCAGCCAGAGCAGCAGACCTGCCACCACCGTAGCTCCGCAGGCATTGCTGATGATGAACAGCCCACAGATCCGGCAGTGGGCTCAGGGGTTCGCCCGCCGTATCGCCGCAGTAGAGCCCTCCGGTGCAGCCGGGCACCTCGTCACGAGGGCCTACCTCATCGCGCTCAGCCGGGAGCCATCGCCAGCGGAGCTGACTGCCTCCACAGCCTTTATTGAAAACGGCGTGAAATCTTATCAATCAGAAGGCCATGCCCGGCCGGCTGAAGCGGCCCTGACAGATTTCTGCCAGTTGGTTTTTGCCCTTAATGAATTCGTTTATACCGACTGACATGCACCATTCTCCTAACATGTTTTCCAGACGCCACATGCTCCAGCGTGCCGGCTCAGGATTTGGCCTGCTGGCCCTGCAATCCCTGCTCGCAGAGCACTGCGGCGCTGCTGCCGCCAATCCGCTGGAAGCGAAGCTTCCTCACTTTTCCGGAAAAGCGAAGTCCGTCATCTGGCTCTTCATGAATGGCGGGCCCAGTCATGTGGACACATGGGATTATAAGCCGGAACTGCAAAAACGGGATGGCCAGCCGTTGCCGGGATTTGATGCGAAGACCGGATTTTTTCAGGATGCTGTGGGCCCGCTCATGAAGTCGCCCTTCGCGTGGAGCCAGCAGGGACAAAGCGGTAGCTGGGTCAGCTCACTTTTTCCGCAGCTGGGAAAACAGGTGGACCGCATGGCGTTCATCCACTCGTTGCATACCGAATCCAATAACCATTCCCCGGCGCTCTTCATGATGAATACCGGCACGACCCGCATGGGGCATCCCAGCACAGGGGCGTGGGTAACCTACGGGCTGGGCTCCACGGGCAGCGACCTGCCGGCATTCGTTGTCATGAGTGACCCCAAGGACCGCGGGCTTCCCAAGGGAAATTCCAGCAACTGGACGGCAGGTTTCTTACCAGGTATATACCAAGGAACGTGGCTGAAACCCAAAGGCCAGCCGATGGAAAACCTAACACGTCCTGCCGGCCTCAGCGGGCACCGCCAGCGCGAGCAGCTGGACCTGCTGGCGAGCCTGAACCACGCAGCCCTCCATGGCTCCAGCGCTGAAGGCGAACTGGCCGCCCGCATCGACAGCTTCGAACTGGCCTACCGCATGCAAACAGCCGCCCCGGATGCCTTTGATCTGAAAAACGAGCCGGAGAGCATCCGGAAGCTCTATGGCCTAGATCAACCACACTGCGCGCACATCGCCGCCCAGTGCCTGATGGCGCGCCGGATGGCAGAGCGCGGCACCAGGTTCATCCAGATCTACAGCGGTGGCATGGATAACCAATTGTCATGGGACTGCCACAGTGACCTCATGGGAAATCATACTGGCTTTGCCCGTGAGACCGACCAGCCCTTTGCCGCGCTCATCCAGGACCTGGCCCAGCGCGGCATGCTGGATGAAACCCTCGTGGTCTGCGCAGGGGAATTCGGTCGCCTGCCGGTTTCCCAAAAAGGGGACAAGCCGGGCCGGGACCACAATCCTCATGCTTTCACTGCATGGCTGGCTGGTGGCGGCATCAAGGGCGGCACCCACTACGGAGCCACTGACGAGATCGGGCATAAGGCCGTCGTGGACAAGGTCAGCGTGAGAGACTTTCACGCGACGCTTCTACATTCACTGGGGCTTGACCACGAAAGGCTAACCTTCGCCTTTCAAGGCCTGGACCAGCGACTCACAGGAGTAGAGCCAGCCCGTGTCGTCAGCGGAATTTTCAGCTAGCGCAGGGTAATTGGGAGTGCTTTGCGCGGAGCCCGTCCCGCAAGGCTTACCTCCAGCTGCATTCCTGTTATTGATGTGATTCCTGTTAATAAAAATTCACCCTGTCGCCCTGGCATTTTTCCGCCGGGCTTGCAGTTCCAGCAGATGGCTGTATCCCTCACTTCTCGCGCCAGCTCATTCACGTCCGCTCATTTCCATGAAACTTTTATTTTCCACCGCTGCATTCTTCACTGCCGCTGCGGCACTGCCGGCGGCCATCACGGTCACCGGCGCGGCTAACAAATCCGCAGTGGCTGCCGGCACCACAGTGAACGTCATGGTTTCAGCAGAGGCCGGGTTTTCCACCGTGGCCACATTGAATGATGCGCCGCTGTCCCTGGGGGTGACTCTGCCTGTGACCGCGCCGCAGTATCATGAGGTGAAGGAAGTGAAGACGCCCAACGGCGGCGGGGCTGCGACGACCACGCTCTACCAGTTCATCATCCTCGCCCCCGGCCGCAGCAACACAGAGAGCGGCCTCCCCGCTTTCACGCCGTATCCTGTGATCAGCGATGCCCCGTCTGCTTTCGCCGGCAGCCTCCTCCATTATTCCGCCCCGCTGCGGTTCCCGGCCGGGATGCCCATACCCGTGGCCGCCATGCTGCGGGACCCCGCAGGGGAACCCCGCAGGCTGAATGGCGTGACTAATTCAGGGAACTTTCCCCTCAGGCCTATCCTGCTGCGCCGCGGCTGGGGCAGCACTATGTTGCCCGGTGGAACCGCCGGGGCTGTGCTCGCCTATGACGGCAGTGTCGGCGGCGTAGCTGCCAGCGCGCTGGTCACCATCGATGCCGCGACCACGTGGACCGCTAGGTCCGGGACCATCACCACGGAGACCTGGGGGCCGGATGCGCGCATGGATGTGGCCG
>JAYVJI010000417.1:0-5209 GCA_043769435.1 Verrucomicrobiota bacterium | reverse complement strand
CAAGAAAGGCGCGTCCGTAGGTTTTCGTGAGGACGCGGGGATCAAGGATGACCGCGATGCCGCGGTCTGCGCGGGTACGGATGAGACGTCCTACGCCCTGGCGGAGCTTGAGGACAGCTTCGGGCAGGCTGTATTCGCTGAAGGCATTGCCGCCTCGGTCTTCGATGAGTTCGATGCGGGCGGCAGTGAGCGGATGGTCAGGCACGCTGAATGGCAGCCGGGTGATGATGACGTTGCTGAGGCTTTCTCCCGGAACATCCACCCCGGTCCAAAAGCTGTCGGTGCCGAAAAGAACGCTGGAGATGTCCTCTTTGAACTCCGCCAGCAACTGGTGTCGGGGCTTGCCTTTTCCCTGGGTGAGCAGGGCTATATTCTGCGCGCGGAACCAGTCGGCCATCCGCGCAGCCATAGTCTCCATGAGGCGATAGCTGGTGAAGAGGACAAAGGCCCGGCCACCAGTGCGGCTGACAAAGTGGATAACCCATTTCTCGAGAGCTTCTTCATAGTCCACCGAGCTGGGTTCCGGCATACTGCGCAGGAGGCAAAGCTGCATCTGCTCATGCCAGGCAAAAGGGCTGCCGATCTCTATGCTGCGCACTTTTTCTGCACCGCAACGGCGGCGGAAGTAGCGGAGCGCAGGCTCGCCGGCACCGAGGGTGGCGCTGGTCATGATGGCGGTCTTGGTCCCGGTGAAAAACAAGGTGCGCAGCAGGGGTGCGACATCCACCGGCGCAGCATGGAGGCTGAGAAACCGGCCGTCCACGCCGCTGCGCTCAACCCAGTAGACATTGCCACTCCGGCTTTGGGTGAGGAATTCCTCGAGGGCGGTACGGGCTTCATTCACGCGGCGCCCCATTTCGGTGATCTCGGTCATGAGGTTGTCCGGGGTATCCTCGTTTTCCGTGACCTGCCGGACCTGCTGGACGACATCCAGCATGGCACCTCCGAGGGTGTTTTCCACCATGCCGGGCTGGCGCACGCGCCATTCCTTGCCAGCCGGGGAAAACTTCGCCGCCTCCCGGATGTTTTCGAAGAACTCATCGATCATGTCTCCTAGCCTTGAGGCAGCGAGCACGCCCTCGCGGCTGGCGGCGAGGGCGAACAGGCCCTTCTGCGTGCGGCTGTTATAGAGGCGTCCGAGTTCAAATTTCAGGCTACTCTGACTGATGTGCAGGCCAAGCTGTTTCGCGGCGGTATTCTCCAGGGTGTGGGCCTCATCCATCACGACGAAATCGTTAGGAAAAAGAAAGCCCTCGCCCTCCGCCCCCATGTCATCCTGGCTGGCGAGCATGGTGAAAAAGAGAGTGTGATTCAGCACCAGGACCTCGGCCTCAGCAGCGGCGCGCTTGGCATCCTGATAAAAGCAGCCGCTGCCGGGCGGGCAGGTACGGGCGGTGCAGGCATGGGGCTCGCTGCACACTTGCGACCATACGTTAGGCGAGGGGCTGAAATCCAGATCACTGAGGCTGCCGTCCGTGGTGTCCTGCTTCCATTTCCAAAGCGACCGCAGCTCGTCATGCTCAACGGTGGTGAAAAGCTCCGTGACGCCGCGCATGGCGCGCTGGAGCCGGCCGGGGCAGAGGTAATTTCCTCGGCCTTTGAGCAAGGCCGCACGGAACGGCGTGTCCGCCATGATTTTCTGAACGATGGGGATGTCCTTTGCGATGAGCTGTTCTTGCAGATTGATGGTGTGGGTGCAGATGATGGCCTTTCGCTTTTGACGCACGGAGGTGAGAGCGGCGGGAAGGAGATAGGCTAGGGATTTCCCAACGCCGGTGCCCGCCTCGATGAGCACGGGACGCTTTTTTTCGAGCGCCTGGCCTACTTCCACGGCCATGCGCTGCTGCTCAGCGCGATACTCAAAATCCCGCGAGTGAGACAGCGAACCCTCGGGTCCAAAGGCCTTGTGCATCTCCGCAGCAAGGCCTGACAATTCCTCGGGCGGGGGCGTGGCATGGCGCTCCCCTGTCCTTTCGGACAGCGGCTGGTGGACTGACTCGCTGGCACCCATGCGCTCCATGCATCCAGCGTGGCCGCACCTTCCGGGGGTGCCAAAGGCAAAATCAGGAATCCTGCCGGAGAAAACTATGGCGCAATTCCCGGAGCATGGCATGGTATGCGCCCGACATCCGTATGGAGCCACTACCGTCTCAACCACTTCTCCCATCCCGCAGCATCCGGCCCCTTTGGTGGTGGCTCATCGGAATGGGAGCACTGGTCATTGGCGCACTGGCATGGGCGGCGCTGCAGGTACAGGCAGCCCGCCAGCGGACGCGGGAGGCACAGGTGGAGCTGACTAGGGCTGACCTTCTCCTGCGCAGAGTGAATGTGACTCCGGCGCCGGTCCCGGCGGCAACTGAAGGCCCGGAGCTGGCGGCCTTGAAGGCGGAGATCTCCGCGATGGCAGGGGAACTGAAAATTCTCCAGGCGCGGGCCAGCGAAAAGGAGGAAGGCCTGCAAACGCTCCTGGGCTTTAAACAAGGTGAACTGGACACCGCGAACCGGACGGTGGAGGAACTGAAAACTCAACTGACCGCTGCCACAGCGCCCCCGGTGGCTCCGGAGCGGAAGCCGGAGACCAGCAAACGCAAGAAGCGGTGACACGCCAGCAGTGCTGAAATAACAAGCTTGGACCGCAGCACAGTGACAATCTGACATTCGCCAATGTGTGAAACGCGTGTTGAAATGCCATTGAGGCCGCCGTATCCTCGCTGTGTATGATTTCCCGCCTATCGTCCCTTTTTATTTTGTTGCTGCCCGGTTGCCTCATGGCGGACCCGCCACCGCCACCGGGGAGCAGCGCGGTCACGCTGTTTGACGGCAAATCGCTGGAGGGCTGGGAAGGTGATCCCAAGCTCTGGCGCGTGGCGGATGGCGTCATCGCAGGAGGATCTTTAACAGAACAGGTGGA
Source organism: Verrucomicrobiota bacterium (assembly GCA_043769435.1). GTDB lineage: Bacteria > Verrucomicrobiota > Verrucomicrobiia > Verrucomicrobiales > V1-33 > JAYVJI01. The sequence continues at coordinate 2,298 of JAYVJI010000417.1, read as the reverse complement.
GCACAACGATTTCCTCGCGACGAAGAAAACCTACCGCAACTTCATCCTGCGGGTGAAACTGCGGCTGCGGGGAACGGGGTTTGTGAACAGCGGCATCCAGATGCGTTCCACCAGGGTGCCCGGAAACTCTGAGATGTGCGGCTATCAATGCGACTACGGTGATCCCACTTGGTGGGGCTGCATTTATGACGAAAGCCGACGGAATAAGGTGATGGCCCAGAGCGACATGAAGGCACTGGACCCGGTCATAAAACGGAACGACTGGAATGAATACGTCATCCGCGCAGACGGGTCCAGAGTCACGACGTGGATCAATGGAGTCCTAGGCGTGGACTACCTTGAAGCCGATCCTAACATCCCGCAGGAGGGCCTCATAGGCATCCAGGTGCATGGCGGCGGGAAGGCCCTGATCGAAGCGAAGGACATCAGCATCGAAGAACTGCCAGCGACTCCAAAACGGGAAGGTGCGCCGGAGCCGAAGAAGGCGGAGAAGCCGTCTCCAGTATCGCCAGAGGAGCAAAGGGCGGGATTCACGCTGCCGCCAGGCTTTGAGATGGAGCTGGTGGTCAGTGAGGATGAGGCGCAGGGATTTGGAAAATTTGTGGCGTGTTATTTTGATCAACGCGGGCGGCTTTGGACGATGACCGCGCTGGAATACCCGGTGGATGCCAATGAGAATCCGGCAGCAGCGGATGCTCTGTATGCCAGCAAGGCGAAGGACAAGGTGCTGGTCTATAATATCGAGGACCGCGGTACGAATGGCGGCGCGCCGCGTTTTGCAAAGGAGCCGACGGTGTTCATGGACGGACTGGCGATTCCTCTGGGCATTCTGCCATATAAGGATGGCTGCTATGTGCAGCATGGTCATGATCTGGCGCTGCTGCGGGATACCGATGGCGACGGCAAGGCGGACAAGCGCGAGGTCGTGCTCACGGGATTCGGCGTGCAGGATTCACATTTGTTTCCTCACCAGTTCACGCGCGCGCCGGGCGGGTGGATTTGGATGGCGCAGGGGGCGTTCAATTACGGCAAAGTGCGCGGCACCGACGGAAAGGAAGTGCAGTTCGACCAGACCAGGATGGCGCGCTTTCGCCCGGATGGATCGGAGTTTGAGATCACCAGCAACGGGCCGTGCAACATCTGGGGGCTGGTGCTGAACGGCGAAGGCGAGACCTTCATCCAGGAGGCGAATGACTTCGGCTATCCCGTGATGCCGTTCCACGAATACGCGAACTATCCCGGCTGCTCGAACGGTCAGTGGAAGAGCTACGCGCCGGAATTCCCCGCTACCGCCGAGTTCCGCATGGGCGGCACCGGCCTCAGCGGTCTGGCGCTCACGGACGCCAGCGGAGCCTATCCGCCGGAGTGGAGCGATGTGATGCTGGTGGCGAACCCCATCACGCGGAAGATCAACGCTATTAAGATGCACCGCAGCCAGGACAGCAGCAGCGGCTGGAAGCTGGAACTGCTCCCGGACTTCGTGCAGAGCAGCGACGAATGGTTCCGCCCCGTAGCCATGACCCTCGGCCCGGACGGCTGCGTCTATATCGTGGACTGGTATAACAAGATCATCAGCCACAATGAAGTCCCGCGGAATCACCCTGAACGTGACAAGAAACGCGGGAGAATCTGGCGCGTGAAGCACAAGGACCAGAAGTGTTTCCCAGTGCCAGATTTCACGAAGCTGCCGGAGAAGGAGATCGTGGAGAAACTGGGGAGCGCGTCGCTCGCGCAGAGCCATCTGGCTTGGCAGACGCTGAGTGATCGGGAAAAGCTGGAGGAGAAAACAGTCAAAATTCTAAAAGAGCGGGCAGCCGGTTCGTCCCCTAAGGTTCATATCAATGTGGATTCCCCACAGGACGAACTGGCAAAAGGCGGACAGGTGGCTTACCCGTTCGCCCACGCGGTCCAGGCGCATTGGGTGCTGCAAAACATCCAAAACGCTGGAGACTTGCCTGCCGAAACAAACAAGTCTCCGAGTGGGAAGGTGCGGCGTGAGGCAATGTTGACGAGTTTGATTGCGGCCATGGCGCAGCGGGACGATCCCGATCCGCTCGTACGTCACGCTCGCATTCAGATGATGGGCCTCGCCATTGCTGAAAGCGGCGGAAGTCCGCCGCAAGAACTGATGGCGGCGATGCTGGAGGCTGCGCCGCAGTCGTTGGCTGAGCCGGTTACGCCTTCTACTCAGAGTGGAAAGCCGGTCAAAGTGGACCGAGCCTACGCGCGGGAGTTCGAGCGGTATCTCATTCGCATGTTTCTGGAGCGTTCCCCGCAAGCGGTGGCAGCGTACTTGGA
>JAYVJI010000416.1:0-2520 GCA_043769435.1 Verrucomicrobiota bacterium | reverse complement strand
TCTCCAGCTGAGAAAATCACACGGAGGGAGCCCGGGAAACCGGACTTCGCCCTGCTCGAACCTAGCGACGCGTAGAGGGGTATCACGCAGGAGCCGGTTCCATGCGCTCTCCATCCTGTCAGTGGTGCTGCGAGGTGGTTTAACTGCGGCTGTTTCTCTCCATGCCTTGAGGACGGCTGCGCAATGGATGCCGCGGACCGCCCAGACCGCTGTGCTGGCGGCATCTTTCCATGGGCGCGTGAGGGGACGCACGGGGCGGTATCCGGCGGCTGATTCCTGCTCTGTGAGGTAGCCGCCGCAGCGCGCGTTGTCCTCTGGCACGCCTGGCAGAGCAGCCCAGAGAATGTCGGCTTCCACCGCCAGCAGATGATCAACTGACCGCAGTAAAAGACTGCCGCTCCGGGCGAAAATCACCCATTCAAACTCAGCCGGATCTATCTCTGCGGTGCCGTCTCCGCTGAGGGTCTCGATCTCGGGCATGTGGGCATCTGCGGGCACCGGCAGCTCGGTGACGCCTGACCTGCCGACGCGGAAGAGCGGCTGGTCTGCTTTTGAAAGTACCAGTATTGTGCCGTCGAACAGCGACCTCAGGACGCTGCTCACCAAGAGCTTGGCGGCGAGAGGACGACTGTGGGCCTTTGCGGGGGCATCGGTCACGAATAAATTGGGTCTGGGATCAGGCATGTGCGCCATACTGTCATGATTCTTTTGTCATGCAAGTTGCTGCTTTTAATTATGTGACACCGTGACAGAGTGCCCCAACTTTCCACACCTTACCTGCCCACGCCGTGTCCAGCGACTCTTCCGGTCCCCTTTCTCCAGATGACTTTGAATCCCAGGCCACCATACGGGGCCTGCGCCCTGGCGATAAGGTCATGGGCCGCTTTATGTTGCAGCGCTGCCTGGGACGGGGCGGGATGGGGGAGGTGTGGCTGGCCGGGGACGCAGTGCTGCATGAGGACATCGCCCTCAAGCTGCTGCCTAGGCTGATCCAGTTTGATGATCATGCGGTGGAGGATTTGAAAAACGAGACCCGTCGTGGCCGTCAGCTCTCCCATCCGCATGTGGTGAGGGTCTTCGATTTCTATCAGGATGAAATGAATGCCGGCATCGCCATGGAATATGTTAGTGGCGATACGCTTTCCAAGCTCCGGATGGCGAGGCCGCACAGTGTTTTCACCGCTGAGGAACTGCGGCAGTGGACCATCGAACTGCTGGACGGGCTGGACTATGCGCACCGGCGCTCAGTGGTGCACCGGGACCTGAAGCCGTCGAATCTGATGGTGGAGGCCGATGGCAACGCATTGAAAATCGCGGATTTCGGCATCGCCCGGAGCTTGCTGGACTCGATGCAGCGGGCGACCATGGGGGCGCAAAGCCGGGGCACGCTTTGCTACATGAGCCCTGAACAGGCTGTGGGGCACAGTGCACACCCGCAGGATGACATCTACGCGGTAGGGGCCACGTTGTTTGAGTTGCTGGCCGGGAGCCCGCCATTTTTCACGGGTGACCTTTATTCCCAGATCCAGAGCGTCCTGCCCCAGGCCATACGGGAGCGCCAGCAGCAGCATGGATTCAGCCAGCCGCCGCCGGCCCACTGGGAAGCGGCTATCCAGCGTTGCCTGAGCAAAAAACGCGAAGGCCGTCCGCAGTCTGCTGCGGAGTTAAAGGCCCTGCTAGGCCTGGGAGGCACTGTAGCGGAAAGCGTCGCTGCCCCGGCATTTTCCCCGGGCCTGCCGCCTCCCGTGCCCAGAGCATCCGCCCCCCCTGCGGAACGTCCGCCGGTCATGCTCATTCCTGCCGCCCCAGCCTCGCCCCAGCCTCTCGACAAGACCCGGTCCGGTGGCGGAAAGGCCGCGCTTATCTTGATCCCGCTGCTGCTCGCCGGAGCCGGCGGCGGCTATTACTATTGGCAAAAATACCTGCGGAATGCCCGGCCTGAAATCGTCATTGAGCCGCCGGCTGTAAAGCCGGCAGCCGGAGAGCCTAACAAAATCCAGGGCCCGGCTCCACATAGTGAGCCGCCGAAGCCCGACACGAATCCCCCCGGGCCGCCGGCCGGGCGTCCGTGGAAGGTTCCCGGGGATTTTCCGACTATCGAAAAAGCCATCAGTGCTGCGGCCAAGGGGCAGAAGATAATCATAGCCGCTGCTGCGGAACCGTATACCGGATCACTGAGACTGAAGCCGGGACTGCATCTGGCCGGTGCCGGTCCTGAGCAGACCCGCATAGCAGTGGACCGGACAGATGCGGCGGCTCTGGTGGGCACAGACAGCACTGACGTGGTAGTCGAGGGGATCGGGTTCACGAATCTCCATCCTCAACAGGACAAGAATGCTGAACCGGTAGCGCAGCTCAATAACTGCACCATGACGGCCAGAAACTGCCACTTCACGGCAGGTCCGGCCACCGGTCTCCGGCTCAATGGCACAGATTGCCGGGTCATTTTCGAGGCGTGCAGTTTTTCGAATAACGGGACAGACGGTGTAGAGATCACCGGCGGAGCCAGCGCTGAGTTCA
>JAYVJI010000415.1:0-4754 GCA_043769435.1 Verrucomicrobiota bacterium | reverse complement strand
GCTTTCCCGCATGATGAAGCAGCAGAAAATCCCGCACCAGGTGCTCAATGCCAAGCACCACCGCCATGAAGCGGAGATCGTGTCCAAGGCTGGTCAGCGCGGAGCTGTGACCGTCTCCACTAACATGGCTGGCCGTGGCACAGACATCAAGCTGGGAGCGGGTGTGGCTGAGCTGGGCGGGCTCATGGTCATCGCCACTGAGCGTCATGAAGCGCGCCGTATCGACCGCCAGCTCCGTGGCCGCTGTGCCCGTCAGGGCGACCCTGGAGAAAGCATTTTCTTCATCAGCTTTGAGGACCAGCTCATGATGAACTTCGGTGCTGCTGACCGTATGACTTCGCTCATGGAAAAGCTGGGGCTGGAAGATGGCCAGGAACTAGAGCACCCGTGGTTGAACCGCTCTGTGGAAAGCGCCCAGAAGCGCGTGGAGCAGCGGAACTATACCTATCGTAAGCGCACTCTGGAGTTCGATGACGTGCTGAATAAGCAACGCACCGTGATCTATGACTACCGGAACCAATCACTGGCCGCAGAGGATCCGCATGAAATGATCATGGATGTGATCAACGAGGCCGTTCCTGCCAAAGTGAAGGGCTACGTCGAAGTGGAGGATGGCCAACCGGACTACGAGGGGCTCCTGCATTGGACCAATGTCACATTTCCATTCGGTATGACAGCCGAAGAGGCAGGTTTTGAAAAGCGGTCCTCCGCCGAAAATGCCAAATGGCTCACGGATAAAGTGATAGCCTCGTATGAGGAAAAAACCCAGACCGAGTATCCGAGCGCGCGGATCGGCATCGAGCGGGACATCCTTCTCAGCGCTATCGACAGGTTGTGGCAGGAGCATCTTTATAACATGGACGCTCTTCGTGATGGCGTTCACCTGCGGTCATTCGCCCAGAAAGATCCATTGGTGGAATACAAAATGGAATCCTATGATCTCTTCGAGGTTCTCATGGGCAACATCAGTACGGAAGTGCTGCACAACCTGTTCCGCAGCGCCGCGAATCTTCGTGCATTTGAAGAAATGTTGGCCCGCCTGCCCCAGAAATTGAGCGGCGGTGGCAGCGAGGACGATCCCGATGTCCCTATGGGGCCGGGGAGCCCCAGGCCCGCTCCCAACCGCCCGACCATCCAAATGGGCGGCAGCGGCACTATCACCCTCAGCGGAGGCATTCCCATAAGGAAGCAAGGCGGCGGCCAAGCCCGGCAGGGTGGCTGAAGTCTGTTGGTTTTTTGATTTCCAACCGTCTCCTGGTTGCGAAATGATGCGCCCTCATTGAATGGCGCGGCGTTTCTTTTCATGCCCATGACATCGCCATCCTCTGGTTTCGCTATCGACCTCGCCCTGCCTGACCTGTGGCAGCAGGAGGCCGTGCGCCAGATCAAGGCGGGCAGGGACGTGATCGTGGATGCACCCACCGGGGCCGGTAAGACCTATATCTTTGAACTGCTCATTGATGGAGGGTTCAAGGGTCAGGCCGTCTACACCGTGCCCACCCGGGCTCTGGCTAATGATAAGCGCATGGAGTGGCAGCGGAAGGGTTGGAATGTGGGGATCGTCACCGGAGATTTGAGCGATAATCCTACCGCGCCAGTGATCGTGGCTACGCTGGAGACCCAGCGGGAGAAACTGCTGCGCGGTGAGGGGCCCGCCCTTCTCGTGGTCGATGAATACCAAATGCTGGCGGACCCCGGGCGGGGGCTGAGCTATGAGTTGAGTCTAGCCCTTGCGCCGCCTCAGACGCGCCTGCTCCTGCTGAGTGGGTCTGTCGGAAACACCCGGGATGTGGCTGCGTGGCTCAAGCGCCTGGGGCGTGATGTGGAAGTAGTCAGCACCAGCGTCCGTCCAGTGCCGCTGGAGGAGATGCCGGTGGAGCAACTGCCGCGGCGTGCGCCGCGAAAGCTTTCCGGCGTCTACCCGCGCCTGGCCGCAGAGGTGCTCCTTTCCGGCCTAGGGCCGCTCCTCATTTTTGCACCCCATAGAAGGGATGCCGAGAAAATAGCCCGTCAGATCGCGGGAGCGCTCCCTGCGGCAGACCCGCTCCACCTGAGCCGGGAGCAGGAACAGATACTAGGGGGGCAATACACCGGACTGCTGCAACAGAGGGTGGCTTGCCATCACAGCGGGATGAGCTACCAGCAGCGGGCGGGGATCATCGAGCCCCTCGCAAAGGCGGGGCAACTCCGGGTCATCGTCGCTACCATGGGCCTTGCTGCAGGTATCAATTTTTCTGTTAGGTCGGTCATGGTCAGTGAATCCCGCTTCTTTGATGGCGTTGCTGACCGGGACATCGCGCCGGATGAATTACTCCAGATGTTTGGCAGAGCAGGGCGGCGGGGTAAGGATGACACTGGATATGTTATCACTACCGCCCGCAGCCCGAGATTGAGCGAGGGAAATCAGAAATTTCTCCGGCGCAATAACCAGGTCGACTGGCCTACGCTGCTCCGCGTGATGGACCGGGCGGTAGCGCGTGGAGACTCTCCCACGCTGGCTGCAGCCCGGCTGTGTGATGCGCTTTTCAGCAAGCAAAAGCTGGTGTTAGGTTTTGAAAAAACTGAACCGCTCCCCCGCCTGCAAGCTGCCACGGGAGGAAGGGCAGAGACCGTCCGGGCGGATCAAAATACCCTCTTTGGCCTGCATCCTACACGTGTGGAAATACTGAATTCCCGGGGTGAATGGGAAGTAAAAAACCGCGAGCGCCTCTCGCTGCAACCCTTGAAGACGTCGTGGATTCACTACAAGAATCACCTCGACCCGGCTCTCGACGCCTACCATTTCATGACCAGCTCGTTCCCCATCGGGCGCATCTGCCGGATTCAAAATGAAGGCCGTTCCTACTATGGCAAGGAACTGGCGATGGCTATAGAGCGGAGTCCCCGACGGTTCAGCCTGACGCGGAATATCCGCGCCATTACAGGTCTGAGCGGTGATCAGGAATATAGTATTGACCAGCTTGACGACGCGGTGCTGCCCTTGCTGGCCACTCATATTTTTGGAGCCAAAGTCGCTGGATTTGTGCAGCGGAATGAAATCCTAACGATCCAACTGGACTTTTCGGCGACCCCGTGGCCCGTCTATGAAGACCGTTATGGTATCCCGCTGGTGGAGCCGGATGAACGCATCGTGGCCATGGACAAAGTAGCGCCCATCGTCACCAGCCTGTCAGGCAATACTGCCGCCTATGCATGGCGGAAGCTGGGCCTCATGGAGGAAAATGGCACCCCCACCCGCAGGGGGGTGATCTTCAGCTGCTTCCATGCAGGGGAGGGCCTGGCCATCTCTGCCGCATTGGAAGACGAATCCTATCCGCTGGACGAACTCGTTTTCCACATCGCAAATCTGCGCGGTGGGCACCGGTTCATGGATGCTACCGAGCCGGGTGCCAGCGAGCGTCTGGCCGGTATTTGCCTCCAGACCTACGGAGCTGCGAGCTATGACGGCTACCTTGATGCCGGGCTGCCCGTCAACTACGGCGAAGGAACCGCTGAGGTCATTGATGCATGGCTGCACCCCAGCAGATCGCGTTTTGTAGCACCTGAAAATCTCGGTGACGGGGATATCGAGCGCGCCTTTTCAGAGTGGCTGAGCCTCATGCGGCAGATCGTGCATAGCCCGGAGATTGAGTGGGACCGGTGGGCCCGGTTCAGGACCATCGCCAAGGCGGAATTGATAGCCCGGCAAAAAGAAGCCCCCAGCCGGGAACTGCCCGCAGTCCCCGCGATCCAGCTATCTCACCAGCCGCTGCACCATCAGGTGAATTTTTGATTCACCTCCGGCCACATCGTGGCGGGGCGTTTAGCTTTTGGTAGCGCCATGCCTAGGCGGATCTCCACCCCGTGATAGTCAGTGCCAGATGCCAGAACTATGCGGAGGCCTTACTGTTGACGCCTTTGTAAGCGAGTGCTCCCACCACGGCACCGGCAAGCGGGGCGACCCAGAAGAGCCAAAGCTGGCTCAACGCCCAATCTCCCGTGAAGACTGCCACGGCGGTGCTGCGGGCAGGATTGACGGAAGTATTCGTCACCGGGATACTAATCAGGTGGATCAGCGTGAGCCCGAGACCGATCGCAATGGGCGCAAAGCCAGCGGGTGCACGGCCATCGGTCGCCCCGAGGATGATGAAAAGAAACATCGCCGTCATGACGACTTCTGTGACGAGCGCCGCAGTCATGCTATAGCCGCCCGGTGAGTGCTCGCCAAACCCATTCGACGCAAACCCCCCAGCGGTTGAGAAATCACCCTTGCCACTGGCGATAAGGTATAGAACGCCGGCCCCGGCAATGCCTCCTAGGACTTGGGCAAAAATATAGGGACCCAGTTCCTTGGGTGAAAACCGTCCTGCAGCGGCCAACCCCAGGGAAACCGCAGGATTCAAATGACAGCCGGAGACATGACCGATGGCGTAGGCCATAGTAAGAACGGTCAAACCGAATGCGAGTGACACGCCATGCAAGCCGATCCCGACATCAGGAAAAGCAGCCGCCAAAACGGCGCTGCCGCAGCCGCCCAGCACGAGCCAAAAGGTGCCAATGAATTCTGCGAGTAATTTGCTAGAGAGGGAGAACATATGGGAAGTGAGTGAGACGGTTGCGGATAGAAACGGTTTGTGATGGATCGAACGGATGAAACTACAGGAATAGTTTGAGAGTGACGGCCTTGCTGGCAGCTCAAAATAAACCGTTCGTCACCAGTCATCCGGGTTTGCTATCAATTTCTAGTTTTGTCCATAGAGTTTTTTCATTTCAAC
>JAYVJI010000414.1:0-6340 GCA_043769435.1 Verrucomicrobiota bacterium | reverse complement strand
TTTACAACTTTCCGCAACCGACAGCATCCTCACCACCTCCACCACCGTTACCGTATCCGTCTCGCTGCCGCCAAACAGCCCTCCTGTTTTGAGTGCAGGCTTGGATCTTTCGGTCGGAGTTTCAAGATCCGCCGTGCTCACCAGGACGGCGACCGATGACGGCCTCCCGTATCCTACATCCCTTTCTGTGGCATGGTCCCAAATCTCCGGTCCCGTCGCCGCCACCATCATCGCACCCGATTCCCTAGTCTCCGTCGTGACCTTTTCCCAGCCCGGCACCTGGAGCTTTCGCCTCACGGCCACCGACGGTTCTCTGACAGATTTCGATGAAGTATCCGTCTCAGTAGGCGGAAGCAATCTTCCTCCTCTTGTGAATGCAGGGCCCGATGGCGCGACGGGTTCGCTTGAGTATCAGCTTAGTGGTTCCTATACCGATGACGGACTACCGACGGAGGTGGCCACCTCGATCCAATGGCAAAAATTGGAAGGTCCCGGCCAGCTCGTATTCAGCTCACCGTCGGGCCTTTCGACCTCAGTGACGGCGACGCTCCCGGGAGTCTACAGATGCAAACTCACGGTCTCAGATTCCGTTGCGGAAGGGACAGATGAGCTTCTGGTCAGGTTTGGAAGACCCAACGACGCCCCCCTTGTCAACGCCGGACCGGATCAGAGTCTCACTCTCGATATCACGCGGAGCGCTAATTTGGTGCAAAATCCAAGTGCCGAACAGGTCCAATCCGATGGTACACCAGCGCAATGGACGGAAATCCTTGATATGGATTGGACAGCCCCAAATTCTCCTCCAGCTTTTGCAGGAAGCCGGTCTTTCTTTCCCGGTTACCATTTTGGTGGACCGGATGAGTCCGCAAATGCTGAACTGCGGCAGGATATCAACGTCATCACCTATGCCACGGCGATCGACAATTCGAGGCTCTTTTTCGAGTTCTCCGCCCGCTTCCGCTGTAGCGCGCAAGCCTTCCTCGACCTCCCGTGGATCATGGTAGAATACCGGGGAGAGAATAACCAGGTGCTTCTCGGACAATCCTTGTTTAAAAATCTACCGCGCTCAGATGCATGGGGGTTGATCACCGATGTCCATCCCGCTCCGCGCGGCACCCGGTTCGTCCGCATCCGGCTCCTTCCACAGTGGAGTGGCTCTTCCGCAGTTGGCGTCTTTTACGACGACATCCGCCTTGCCGCAGTCTCTGTTGATCCGGTGAGTCTTTCCGGAACACTCACAGATGACGGCCTACCTGAGAACCCATTTCTTTCCCAGCGATGGCGTCAGACAGCGGGCCCGGTTTCCGGCTACCTGTCCAGTCCGGATGAACTGACGACCCCGCTCTACATCGTCCGGCCCGGGCTCTACAGGTTTGAGCTTACCGCCACAGATTCCATCTTAAGCAGCTCAGACACGATAGAAATAAACGTAACGGGAATCGGTTCCAATCCGCCTCCGGTGGTCAATGCCGGTGAGGACCTGATTATTTCGGGCCTGCTTGGCGAGCCGGTGATTGCCGGGACCGTCTCAGACGATACCATTGCCCCCGGACGATCTCTGGTCTACTCATGGACGGTTGTCTCCGGCCCAGGGGAAGTTACTTTCAATGCGCCAGCAAGTTTGACTTCCGGCATTCGTTTTCGAAATTTTGGCGAATACGTCCTCAGACTCTGCGCCACTGACGGGGATTCCGTATCATTCGACGATATTACCATCAAGGTCCTTGAACCCCTATCTCATACACCGGCGGATATGCTCTACAGCGCCGACAGGCACTGGCCGTCGTATGAGAGCGGAGTCTCTGCTCTGACGGATTCTCTCGATTCAGTCTACGATCGCATGGGTTACATCTCGAACGGAACCTTTCCCGGCGACACACCCTTCAAGCATGACGTTGCCAGCCTGCGGGCTTCCCACGCTGCATGGTCCACCAATAGCGCGCTGGCAGCGATTCAAACGGCCCGCTCGTGGTTCGCTTCCTACGGACGTGCAGGTGTGAGCAAGGTCCTGATTCTTGTAGGATACACGGCGCCCCCGGCTAACGCTATTGCAGAAGCCGTTCTCGCCAAGCAGGAGGGCATCCGGATCGTTTGCATCGCCTATCTGGACAACGGACAGATTCCTAGTTACAGGGAGATCGCGAGTTCACCCGGAGATTTCTTCAATGGCAGCAGCGAAGGAACAGTAAATGCTTTGCTAGGTGCTATCGGTGCTAATATCGCAGCGCCTTCGGGTCCCCGGGTTTCCGCCCAACTCGCTCCGTTGTCTCCCGCTCCGGGTGTCGCCTTCGATCTCGTCCCTTCCATCGCGACATCGGGTCTCTCCTCCGCCACGACGCTTACTTGGCAGTGGTCCACTTCAGGCGGTCCAGCCAACGCCGTTTTCGCAGCACCGGGCAGCCCCGTATCTGCAGTCACCCTCCCTCTCCCCGGGGATTACCTCCTGACCCTGGAATCAACATTTTCCGGCGGCCAAGCCTCCGGTTCAAAGCGTTTCTACTTTCCCGTAACAGCTGGTGCGGCTTCTGCCGCCACCATTCCACTCGGGCTCGCGGCCTATTGGGATGGCGACAGCGGGGTGAAGGATGCCCTCGACGTATTGCCCCTCATTCCCCAAAATGAATTCGGGGGCACGCCAGAGATCGTTCCCGGTTTTAGGGGAGGTGCCATCCGCTTCTCCGCATCCCCAAGTGACCTCGTTTGCGTTTCAGCGGAGGAAAATCAGTTCCAAAATGACTCTGGCATCACCATCGAGGGCTGGATCAATCCTTCCGCCATTCCCAGCAACGGCCATATCATGCAGTGGCACTCAGCATCGACAGGCCGGGTCGCCGGATTCGCCCTAACCAACGATATCCTCCAGTTCGCACCAGCTTTCGGACAGGTGACCGCCTCCGGCTTCACTGCCAATACACGGCATCATTGCGCGGTCACGTGGGACCGGGTCTCCCAGCGCGCACGGATGTATCGGAACGGAATCCTCATTTCAGAGGCCCCCTCCACAGGCACTTTCGCGTCTACTATCGATTCCCGCATTTATTTTGGAAAAAGCCCGCTCAACGGCATTGGGCGGTTCAACGGCCTCGTCGACGAGCTGGCCCTTTACCGGCGTGCTTTGGATCCAGCTGAGATCGCCATCCTCCACGCCGCAGGCAGTTCCGGTAAAGCGAAAAACCCGAACGCCACCCTCAACATCAACGCCGGAGCCGACATTGCAATTCCTGCGCTGCCATATGACGCCCTGCTTTCCGGCAGCCTGCAATCCAGCTTGCCACCGGCGACTCCCCTCGAGATCCGTTGGCGTCTCATAGAAGGCCCCGGAACAGCCACTTTCGACTCACCGGCAAGCGCGGTGACACCCGTTCATCTCTCAGCACCGGGCCGGTACGTGCTGGAATTCCGCGCAGAGAGCGGAGGTCTGGTGTCGAAAGACCATTTAACCATCCTCGCCTCTGCTGGCACCGGTTTTCCCGCGCCGCCTGGCCTCATCGGTTACTGGTCTGGCGACAACACCGCTCTCGATAGCATCTCCAGCAAATCCGCCGAACTTTACCGCGTTCAATTCATTCCAGCCAAAGTCGGTTCTGGATTCCGTTGCCCTGACCCCGGCGCATTTTTCCGCGCCGCTCGATCCTCGGCTCCGTTCAATGCCATTACGGGTTCCTTTTCTCTCGAATTCTGGATGAATGTTAGCAATCACAACTCCAGCGCATGGTCGACCATGTGTGGTTCCAGTGACTTGCGGGGGGGATTCTATGGTGTCTTGGCACACAACAAGCTCCTCATGGCCATCTCCACTTTGGACGGGACCGGACGCGCCACCGAATGGCCTTTCCCCGTCTACTACCATCAATGGAGGCACCTCGCTTGGACTTATGATCAGGATGCGGAAATCATGCGGCTCTTTGTCGATGGCTCGCCCCTCAGGGAAATCCCCATTGGCCATTTTACTCCGGCTTTTCCAAACGGTATGTTCTTCGAGGTCGGTGGCCTGCCCTCTTGGTACAATTCCATGGGTGCCTCTTACGACGAGATTTCGCTCTACAATCGTGGTCTCACCCCCGCTGAAGTTCATGGTATCTGGCAGGCCGGTTCCGCCGGTAAGGTATTCAGCGGCGCCCTCCAGCCCACCACCAACCAGCCGCCCGTGGTCACCGCCACCGCAAATCCCTCCCTCCCCCTGCAAGGACAGACTGTGACCCTCATTGGCACCGCATCTGACGACTCCCTTCCGTCCGGCAGTTCCCTCACCTACTCATGGTCGGCAGTCGCCCCACCTGCCCCGTTCTCATCGCAGATCCTGCCGCCATGCAGACGCAGGTCCGGTTCTCTGCGCCCGGGACCTACCGCCTTCGTTTTAGTGCCTCAGACTCCGCCCTCACTTCGATCTCCGAGGTTCAAATAGTCGTCACCACTCCAGACAATCTGCCTCCTTCCCTCTCGTTCGGACCCGATATCACGGGTCCCTTTGGAGACACCACCCTGCTTACCCCCCAGTGGTCGGATGACCACCTGCCCGGGGGGAGCACCTCCCTGTCATGGAATGTCACCTCCGGCCTGAACCACGTCCACCTCTCCAGTCCGCAGATCGGCGCGGCGGAAGCCAGCTTCTCCTCCATCGGCACCTTCACAGTTTCTGCCACCGTCAGCGATGGTCAATACACCACCACAGATGACATCACCATCACTGTCACTCCCGCAGCCAGCACGCCGCCGCAGGTCGTCATCACCGCACCGGCCACCGGCACAGAAACGGATGAAGGCCGCGTGCTCCTCACCGCCACTGGATCAGATGCGGACCCGGGGGACGGTCCCGCCGCCATTCAGTTTTTGGCCGGTGGGCAGCCCCTCGGCCCAGCTCTGACACCGGACCCCGACGGCAACGTCTCCTATTCATGGACCGGCATCCCAGAAGGCAACTACACCCTCACGGCAGTTATTACCGACCGCTCGGGGCAGTCCGGCACCTCTGCCCCGGTCCTCTTCCGGGCCGCCCCCGCCTCACCCCGCCTCCAATGGCTGGCCCCTTCCACTCAGGCCGCCTTCCAATCCGGAGACACCATTAGGCTCCGGGTTTCCGCCACCCCGGGCCGCAGCGGATCCCTTGTGGACAACGTTTCGTTCTTCGCCACCCAGGCAGGTTCAGGGCCAGCCCTTCTTGTCGGACAAGCCGCCAGCGCTCCATGGCAGACCACATGGACGGCCCCCGCCATCGAAGGCCCATGGGAGTTAAAGGCCATCGCCACCGATGCCTCCGGTGCCACCACAGAATCCACCATTACCGTCCAGCTCGCTACCGATCTAAATGCCCCTCCGGATTTGGAAATCATTACCCCGCAAGACGGCGACACCATCCATTCGCCCATCTCAGTAGCCGGAACGGTCCGAGGAACGCTGCTCAGCGGATATGCCCTCCAGCTGCGCAGCGTCCCCGCCAGTGAGGCCAGCCCTTGGCGCACCATCGGGCACGGCCCCGCCAATATCACCGCCGGACCACTGGGCGACTTCGATCCTACCTTGCTCGAAAACGGAGCCTATGAACTGCAGCTCACCGCCACACACTGGAATGGCAATACCATCACGACTCCTCCCGTTTCCGTCTTTGTCGGTGGCAATATGAAGATTGGCCACTTCGCCCTCGCCTTCGAGGACCTCAGCGTACCCATGCCCGGGCTCAGTATTGCCATCACCCGCAGCTACGACTCCCGCCGCACGGATGCCGCAGATTTCGGGGTCGGCTGGGACCTCGCGGTTTCCAGCATGAGACTAGCCAAAAACCGCCCCTTGGGCGAAGGGTATGTGCTCGACACCAGCGGCGTGGCCAGCATCAGTGGGCTCGTCGGCACATCCATCAACCTTTGGTGCGCTAGGGCTCCACTGAAGAAACTCGTCAACATCGTCCTGCCAGATGGTAACGTCCTCACCTTCCAGCCGCGCTTGGAGGTCGCCCCCAGCGTGCGCCTCTACTCCCCCTCGCCAGACTGCTCCATCGTGCCGCAGGATCAGGTGAAAATGGTCTTCCTCCCCGTCGGCAAAACCACTGGCACCCTTGATCCCCTCGATAACCTCAATGGTGTCAATTTCCCGGAATACAACAACGGCCCCTATGGCCAAGGTGCCAACCAGCCCGGCGTCGTCCGCCTTCAGAGCGGCATCCTCAGCAAAGGCCTGCCGGGATTCGACCCCGCCTACGAACCCACCAAGTTCAAATACACCAGCCCCGAAGGCACCGTCTTCATCCTCGAAGAAAACAAAGGCATCCTCAGCGTCACCGACCGCAACGCCAACGCCCTCACCTTCACCCCCGCCGCCATCACCCACACCAACGGCCAAGCCATCA
>JAYVJI010000413.1:0-2215 GCA_043769435.1 Verrucomicrobiota bacterium | reverse complement strand
CGTCCTCGCGTATCCAAATGACGGGACTTTCCCGGCAGTGGACAGTTACACCTATGAACAGGAAATGCTCACCACTCCGGCGCAGGGCAGGAGGAGCATTTCCAGACGCTCTTCGTCCGGCTGGGTCGCGTAGTTGCTTTCGGACATTTGGCGGCGGGCAGCGCATCCGCCGTTCTCACTGGGACGCCATCCTTTATCGCCAAAAACCTCAACAACGCCGACCCCGGATCGCGCCGGCCTTTCTTGCTTTGATCTTCACGCGACCAAGCGGCATTTCCTCCGCCTTCGGGTGGTGCTTCTTTCACCATGACACGCGGGAGAAATCCCTTGCGTTCCCCTTTCCCCAGGTCTTAGTGCGCCCTCCCGCGCCGGACGAATGCCCGGCGCTTCTTATTTCCCAACCCCTCAGAACCGCAAGTAAGTTATGTCAGTAGCAATCAGGCTCCGTCGCGAAGGCCAAAAGAATCGCCCTTTTTATCGTATCGTCGTTGCGGACTCCCGCAAACGCCGGGATGGCCGCTTCATTGAAATGATCGGCACCTATGATCCGCTCAAGAAGGGCGATGACAATTCGCTGATTGACCTCGCGAAGGTGGATGCTTGGATTGGCAAGGGTGCCAAAGCCAGCGAAACGGTCGCGAGCATCATCCGCAAAGCGCGTCTCGCTCAGCCCAAGGCTTGATCCATTTCGAAATTTACCCGGCTCCGTTTCTACGGAGCCGGGTTTTCTTTACTCTACTTATCTCGTGCAAGCGGTCGCCGGAATTCAGGACTTTGTGAGCTATGTCGTGACGTGCCTCGCTGGTCGTCCGGAGAGCGCCCGCGTCAGCCGACGTCAAGTCGGTGAGCGACATGTATTCGATGTCAGCGTGGATCAGGGTGACATGGGGCGCCTTCTCGGCCACTGTGGCAACACGGTGATGGCCGTTCGGAATCTCGCCACCGCCGCCGCTGCGCATCAGGGTGTGGAAGTGTGCGTGGAAGTGGTGGAGTAATCTCCGCAGAGGATCAAGACAGCCGTATCTTGATTCCGGCAAACGCCCGGAGCACGTCATCCCAAAGTGCGTCCCAACTGCGTCCGCGCAGGAGCAGGCGGTCGCGCTCCATGGTGTCATCATCAGGAGTTTTGGAACCTGGTCGTGCCTGGAAGTAATCAATCAGAGCACGCCCGCTGCCATCGCCTTCGAGATGACTGAAGTAATAGAAGAGCAGCATCGAGCTGTAGTAGTTTTTCAGCCCTTCGCGTGAGGCCAGATCGCTGGCCCACTTTTCGAGACTCATCACCATGAGGCGCTTTGGGTGGCGCAGGTCAATGTCCCGGCCGGATATGCCCTTCTGTTCGGTGAGGAAGGTGAACATGTTGTCGAAGCCGGTATGGAGCGTCAGCTTGCCCGTGGTGTAGCGTGCGGCGGCAAGGTATTCCGCGGAGCCTTCCACGAGCCAGACGGGCAGGACGGTGAGCCAGGAGCCCATGACCTGGTGCGTGACCTCGTGAATGAGCGGCTGATTCCCCTCCCGGTTTTTCATGATCCAGCGTTGGCCGGCGCGCTCCACTCCCAGATTGGGCAGCGGCACCATCACTTCTCCGGTGCTTCCGCGGAAGAGTCCACCGCTTCCCTCCGGCCCGCCGGCGGCGAAATATTCCGGTTTTGTCGGATAAAGCACGATGCGCCAGTAGCCGCGCGGCGGTTCCGGCGCGAGGCGGAGCGGCAGTGCCGCCACGGTCTCGAATGTCACTTCGAAGAGCCGGCTGAACTCTCTCACTACCTCCCCGTTCAGCCGCTGCGTGCAGTGAAACTCAAAGTGGTCGCTCCGATAGATGAAACGCCTCTTCGCCCTGTTCTCCTCCACCACTGTGGTGGCGGGGTCTTCCTTGAGCGTCACCGTGAGCGGCCAGCCACCCGCATTGCGCTGCACGGTGGAATTTGCTCCAGCCTGACGCCTTCCCGGAGGCACCCACTCCGCGACCACGGCGCGATCCGGTGCTTTCAGCGAAGCCGCTGGCACCTCTATCGGCGTCTTGCCGTTCACCGGGGTCAAAGCGACCTTTCCGTCGTGAATGCCGGTGAGCTGCGCCTGCAGGGTACTGCCGTCCGGCAACGTCCACCCGCGAGCCTCCGCCTGCGCGGGCAGCATCGTCAGCATCAAAAGAATGACCGTCCTGCGGATGAACATGATACCAGCGGTAGCGGAAATACCCGCGAGGGGCAAGCCC
>JAYVJI010000412.1:0-2181 GCA_043769435.1 Verrucomicrobiota bacterium | reverse complement strand
CAATGACTCTGGTCTCTCCGTCGTCAGAGAGGGTTGTCAGGCTAGCAGGAGCAGTGACCCAGCCTGCGAGATCCGCAGAAGACTGGAGGACAATGGTGACATCAGTCGCCGCGAGGTTGCGTCGATAGGTAAGCTTGAGGTTGCCACCTGCGGTGGCAGCACCTGGTATGTGGGCGGCGACACTGCTTTTCGGATCACTGTTGAGCGCATACTCCACGAGGTTGGAAAGGCCGTCCATGTCGAAATCCGCAAGGTCACCTGCGATCGCAGGATTCCCCGCCTCCGCTCCGAATTTTGCGGCACGCCATGTCTCGATAGGAGCGGCTGTGAGATTCGCCGTAGTATCGTCGTAGGTCGTTACTTGGCTGTCGCTGGCAGTGAGGCGCAGGGTATAGAGCCCGGCCGCAGGCAAAATGACTCCCGTATCGATAGCATTAGGGCTGGCAAAAGCGGCGGTGCCAGGACCGCTGAAAGTGCTCCACATTGTGGTGAGGGTTATCGGCAAGGGCTGCCCGTCATCGGTCACGGTGGCATCCAGAGAGAATGGGCCGCTCCCGCTCAGGGCGGCGCCGGCGTTCACAAGAGGGCCGACATTGGAAGCGCTCCCGTAGTTCAAGAGCTTCACGTTGTCCACCACCACAGCTGCGGTCGTGCCGCCGCCGGAACTGCCGCTGGCCGCAGCAATGCCGACGAATGCCGCTGCATTCATGGCGATCGTTCGCGTCCCTACCTGAGTCCATGCTCCCGGAGCACCTCCAGCATCCGGAGCAGTCTCTCCTGTGAAAACATCGCCGCTCCGGCTGAGCCGGACCCAGCAGGGAAAGGTGCCGGTCCCGTTTGCCGAGGTGTTGGCAGCGGCAGCTGTAGCGCGGGATACGAAGCGGGTTTCGGGTGTCTTGGTGATGCCCATGAAGGCCTGGCGGCTGCCGCCATCGGTCAGACTTTCCCGGATCATGACGCCCGTGCGATTGTCTGAAGTATTGCTGCCCCCAGTCGCGATGCTGACCACCCGCGCTGTGACGGTGCAGTTGCCACTGAGCCCTTGCTGCAGAAAGAGGAACTGATCATTCGCGCCGGAGCTTGGAATACTGGTCCCGCCGGCTGTAACGCTGTAGGTGCCAGTGGTGGCATTGTATGTAAACCCTGCGGCAGCTGGAGCATTGCCAAAACGAACAGTAGCAGGGCTGACAGTGACCGGCGGGGTGACCACAGTTACTGTGATGTCTATGCTGACGGCGACTCCGTGAGTGGCGCTGGCACGGATAACGTAGGTACCTGTCGTGGAAAACACCGCGCCTGTGCTCCGGTTGGCGGGAGTTTCAAAAGTGACGGTGCCGGGGCCGCTGACTTGCGTCCAGGCTACAGGCATCTGCACAGTGCCGGAGGGCACTTCGCGGGAGGCAGTCACTTCCGCGTAGAGTCCTACTCCCGGCGGTATCGCGATGACGGGAATGGCCGGGGAGACGAGGGTCACGACCGGGGGCATGTCGTCGTCAAGGATGGTGATCGTCGCCTCGTTGTTCAATCCTATTTCATAGTTAGGATCGGCAGTGATGGTGAGGATCACGGTTTTGTCAGGTTCCTGAATGCTGTCGACCACGGAGGTGATGAGCACTGAGGCCGCATTCTGGTTCGCTGGGATAATGACGGTACCGCTGAGTGCGCTGAAGTCGCTGCCGCTGACCGCCGTGCCGGAAACTGCATAACGGGCAGTGACTGGCAGCGCATTGGACCCGCCGGCGCGGGAAATGGTAAAGATGCCGCCGCCTGTATCTTCACTGAATTCCGGTGCCCCCGCCTGCACCCCGAGCACGGGCGCATTGCTGTCGGTGATGCTGATAGTGTGCGTGGTAATGGCTCCGATAATTGCGCCCACTGGACCACTGAGTGTGACGATGACTGTCTCTGCGGGCTCGACACCGGCATCGGCGATGATGACCAGCGGCAGTTTTTTTGCCACTTCGCCCGCTGCAAATGTCAGGGTGGCATTGGCTAGGGTGTAGTCTGCTCCCGGTGTTGCGGTGCCGCTCACAGTGTAGTTCACGGTGACCGCAGTGCTCGCCGGAGCATCAAGGGTGGCGATGAGCAGTGGCTCAGTGCCATCGGCTTCAGAGCGTGTCGTATTGCTGGTGATGAAGCTGACCCGCGGCACAGGGTTGGCGGAATTGTTATCGCTGATGG
>JAYVJI010000411.1:0-1832 GCA_043769435.1 Verrucomicrobiota bacterium | reverse complement strand
GCGAGTGGGAAGTAACCTTCAATCCATGCGCCAAAATCCATGATGGCCGCTACATCAGCAATGCGTGGCTCCAGGAAGCACCGGATCCGGTCAGCAAGGTGACGTGGGACAATGTAGCTCTGGTTAGTGTCAAAAGCGCCAAAGCCCTAGGCATCAATCTTTTCAACGAAGACTCCGCCGACGTCATCGCGGTGTCGCTCAATGGGGTCACCCGTCACTTCCCGGTGCTGGTCATACCCGGGCACGTCGACGACAGTATTTCCCTGACCGTCGGATATGGACAGAGCGAGCCCGGGCTGGTTGCCAAAGGCTCTGGATTCGATGTCTATCCGATGCGGAGTAAAGCGACGCCGTATTTCGCCACCGGCGTCAAAGTCACCCGGCTCACTGACCCCGTCACGGGACTCAAGGATGTAGCGGATCGCACCACTATTCCCGCCGTTTATCCGCTGGGCCTCACTGCTGAGCACCACAGCATGTATGGCCGGGCCATTGTCCGCGAAGGCACGGTGAAAGACTGGTCTGAGGACAAAGATTTCGTCATGACCATGGGCTCAGATGCCCACCTGCACGCGGACACCCGCGAGGGCAAAGAAGCGCTCAATAAGTTCAGCTTTTATAAGCCCAAGGGACTCGCCGGCGAAGATGGCACCCGAGTCAGCCTGCTGCCCGACACCACGCATCAGTGGGGCATGGTCATCGACCTCAATAAATGCACCGGCTGCACCAGTTGCCTCGTAGCCTGCCAGTCGGAGAATAATATCCCCATCGTCGGTAAGGACCAAGTGATCCGTGGAAGGGAAATGCACTGGATCCGGATGGACCGCTATTTTGCGACTGATCTGAACAGTGATGGCGCACTGAATCACCGTGAAGTGGAGCCCGATGTGTGGAAAGAGGACCAGATGGATGAGCCGGAAATGCTCATGCAGCCCATGGGCTGTCAACACTGTGAGGCAGCTCCCTGCGAGACTGTGTGCCCAGTGAATGCTACCGTTCACAGCCCGGATGGATTGAACCTCATGATCTACAACCGGTGCATTGGAACACGGTATTGCGCCAACAACTGCCCGTTCAAGGCGAGGCGTTTTAATTTCTTTGACTACAACAAACGGAACCCCCTAGTGAAGCAAAAGCTGGGCCCTCTGGAGTTTGGAAATCTCTATGCTGGCCCTGTTGGTGCTACGCATAACAACGAGTTGAGTAAGCTGCAAAAAAACCCCGCTGTCTCAGTGCGGATGCGTGGAGTTATCGAGAAATGCACCTACTGCATTCAGCGGATCACCACGGCACACTCTGCGGCCCGCGGAAATGCCCGCAAAGCCAAAATGCGCGCCACTGGCCTCGCGGACGAGCGTCTCGTCATGGAGGAAAGTGAACTCATGATCCCTACCGACAGCGTGAAAACCGCCTGTCAGGAGTCCTGCCCCGCCGAGGCCATCGCCTTCGGTAACATCGCAGACCCGGCCAGCACCGTGAGCAATTGGAAGGCTAACTCCCGTAACTACGAAGTTCTGGGCTATCTCAATGTCCGGGCGCGCACTACCTATCTGGCCCGGATCAAGAACCCGAACCCTGCCCTGATGGCTGCTTCCGGATTGGAAGCCAGCAAAGTGGGGGAAGCCAGCCGCAGCCGGCACGTGCATCCAGCCGGCCATACCGGCAGTGCCGCTCACTAGCCGCTAAACTAGCCGGCACGCCCGGTAATTTATTTCAGAGGCCTGACAGCATCCCTGTCAGGCCTTTTTGTGCCGCTTTTGCTCTTTTGCGCTTTTTACTTCATAGCCCTGCGGGCTACGCTGGTATCGGAACGCTCCGTTGGAGCTGCGGAA
>JAYVJI010000410.1:0-5715 GCA_043769435.1 Verrucomicrobiota bacterium | reverse complement strand
TCGGTAGAGGTGAAATTGGGTAAGGGAGAAGTTGGATTGAAATACTGTGGACACATTTATTCCAAAGTTAGGAGTTAGTCTACAGGAAAAATCAGTTTTTTGCATTTTTTGGGATTAGAATCAGGGAAGAGGGATGGCCAGTTCCATAAATTGCTTAAGAGCTGTTGAAATTTGTTGCGAAATCCGGAAAAACTGTTTATTTTCGGGAAACTGGCGAGCGTGTTGTTTCTGCAAGCTCTCTGTCTCTCAAATGCCCATGACCGGACAAATTCAAGAAGTCATACAATTCTGCTGCCCCTCCTGTGGTGCGGAACTAACTGTGCCTAACCAGCTAGCCGGGATCGAGGGGCCATGCCCTTCCTGCTACACGACTATCCGTGCCCCGCGCGCCAGCATGGGAAAGCCGCCGGCAAAAGCGGCAGGCGCATGGCCACCGGAGAATGTGCCGCCGGGGCTGTCCATCCCGGCGAGGCCTAACATTGAAAGCACGCCGGTGGAGTCTTTCCGTGCCCGCTATCTGATCCCTCCGGCACCTGAGGAGGACACCTCCTGGGTCGAGCGCAGCAAAGAACGGAGCAAGAAGCAGCAGCGTCGCAGGCGGCTGGAGAACAGCGCGGATACTATCTTGAAATCTGATGGAATGCGCTATTTCAGAGCGGCACTGATCACGGTCAGCGCGGCATTGTTTGTCTGGCTGCTGACGTTCCTTCAGTCGAATAACTGGAAGCTGCCTTGGAAATCCTCCGCCGTGGCCCGCCCGGCACTTCCCGTGAAAAAGCCAGCTGGGGAGGTGGTGGAAGACGTGACGCCCGACTCATTTCCCGCCCTGCCCCAGCCTTCCGATGCCATGCCGGCAGGCCCGGGTGTCCCGTCGGGAAATCTGGCCAGCCCGCCGAATTGATCCCGCCTGTTTTCTGTGGGCGCTCCGATTTCCCGTCCTGATCCCCACCATGTCCAGGCTCCCTCCCGCTCAGAGCGATGGTTTGACCCGTATCAAAAACGTTGTCAGTGATCTGCGCGGCCCTGGAGGCTGCCCGTGGGATATGGAACAGACTCACGCCAGCCTGCTGCCGAATCTCGTGGAGGAGGCGTATGAAGTAGTGGAGGCCATCCAATCCGGAGACATGGTCCACCTGTGTGAGGAGCTGGGGGATCTGCTCCTGCAGGTGGTGCTGCATGCTGAGATAGCCTCGGAGACCGGTGCCTTTGATTTGGATAAAACAGCCCACGGAATAGCCGCGAAACTGATCCGCAGACACCCGCATGTCTATGCAGATAGCGAGGTCAAGGATACCGCAGGCGTGCTCCGGCAATGGGATGAGATCAAGAAAACCGAGAAGCCTGGAGTGTCGCGGTCTGTGATGGACGGTGTGTCCGGAGCGCTTCCGGGGCTGAGCAAGGCATGGAAGCTCCAAAAGAAGGCCGCAAAGGTGGGGTTTGACTGGCCGGATGCTGCTGGCGTCATGGATAAGGTCCGTGAGGAGACAGAGGAAATAGCGGTGGCCATCGCTGCAGGCAACGAGGCCGCCATAGCCGAGGAGGTGGGGGATCTGCTCTTCAGTGTGGCAAATCTGGCCAGAAAGCTGGGTCATGATCCGGAGGTCCTCATGATCGCCGCGAACCGGAAATTTGCGGAGCGTTTTGTAGCGATGGAAACGTCCCTCGCCGCTGTGGGAAACCCGGTCGGAGAAGCATCGGTTGAGGCCATGGAGGCCGCGTGGCAGTCAGCCAAGCATCCCTCAGCAACTTCGTGATGTAGCGGAACACGGCCATCTTGGCTGTGGCGGCTCGCGGTCGTCTCGACCGCGATGAGAAGCAGTCAAGATGACCGCTGGCCAATACAGGCGAGACGCACTGTGTTCCTCTCGCCTTTTAAGCACATCACGGCGCGGTCACACCCCGGCGATGCGTTCACTCGTAGCGCAGGGCTTCGATAGGGTCCAGCGCGGAGGCTTTGATAGCCGGATAAAATCCAAAGATGATGCCCACCGTGACGCTGACCCCAAAGGCGAGGAGGATGGGGCTGCTATCGATGACCACGGGCATGCCTGCGAAGCGGGAGACGAGTTCCGCGCTGCCTAGTCCCACGGCGATACCGGCAAGGCCCCCGAGACAACTGAGCGTGATGGCCTCGATGAAAAACTGGAGCAGAATATCGCTGCTGCGGGCGCCGATGGCCATGCGGATACCTATTTCCCGGGTCCGCTCGGTCACGCTCACCAGCATGATATTCATGATGCCGATGCCGCCGATGATGAGGGAAACGCTGGCCACGATGGTCAGCAGCATGCTCATGATGCGGGACGTGGTGGTGGCCATCTGCGCTATCTCCTCTTGGCTGAGGACGCGGAAGTCCGCCTCCTTGTCCCCGCCGATGCGGTGGCGCTGGGTGAGCACGGCAGTGATGGCCTGTACGGCGTCCGGGACGGATTCCCCCTTCCGCACGCTTAGATTGATAAGGCTCAGGCTTTTCAGGCCCAGCACGCGTTTCATGGCGCTCGTATACGGCATGACTACGGTGTCATCCTGGTCCTGGCCGCGGGTGTCCGCACCTTTTATGCGGAGCAGACCGATGACGGTGAAGGGCACGCGTTTGATGCGGATGGTCTGGCCCAAGGCGGATTCCGCATCGCCGAATAGCTGTGTGGCGGTCGTATTCCCCAGCACGCAGACCTTGGAAGAACTGCGCACATCTCTGTCTGTAAAAGGAGCGCCGTGGGTGAAGGTCCACCTGCGGATGTCAAAGTATTCCGGAGAAGCCCCGTAGATTTTTGTAGACCAGTTCTGGTTTCCTGCGGAGACACGGGCGTTGCTGGAGGCGGAGGGGCTCACGTATTCCACGGCGGGTATGTCCCGCTGCAGGGCCACGGCGTCCTCCACGGTGAGCGTGCCGGATCCTCCCATGCCGCTGCTGTTGCCGCCGCGGGTGATGCTTCCGGAAAAGACCAGCACGACGTTGTCACCCATGGAGGCGATCTGGGCTTCTACCTGCTGGCGGGCGCCGTTGCCTATACCGACGCTGACGATCACGGCGGCTACTCCGATGATCAGGCCGAGGGCGGTGAGGACGGATCGCATTTTATTGCGAAAAAGTGCCGCGAAGGCTGTTCTCAATACGACGCGGAACTTCATAGACTGTCCTCCTTTTCGGCCTCCAGCTTTGACAGTTCCTCGGAGGCGACGCTGCGTGTCTCCACCGGGACGTCACTGCGGATCCTGCCGTCCCGCATGATGATGATCCGCTTCGCGAAGTTAGCCACATCGACCTCATGCGTCACCATGATGACGGTAATGCCCTGATCATTGAGCCGCTGAAAGATCCCCAGAATGTCGAAGCTGGTGCGGGTATCCAGATTCCCCGTGGGCTCATCTGCGAGGAGCAGAACAGGCTCGTTGATCAGGGAGCGGGCGATGGCCACGCGTTGTTGCTGGCCGCCGGAAAGCTGGCTGGGCGTGTGATCCGCCCGCTTGGCGATGCCTACCATCTCCAGCATGTGCATGGCTTGCGCTTTCTGCTCCCGTCCGCTGAGCTTGCTGCCGCGGTGGTTGTAGAGCATCGGCATCTGCACATTGTCCACTGCGGAGGTCCGCGCCAGCAGGTTGAAGTTCTGAAACACGAAGCCGATCTTGAGGTTCCGGATATCTGCGAACTCATTCCGGGTAAGACTGGAGACGTCTATCCCGTCCAGAAAATACCGGCCGCCGGTGGGGCGGTCAAGGCAGCCGAGGATGTTCATGAGCGTGCTTTTTCCGGACCCGCTGGTGCCCATGATCGCGACGAAATCACCGCGCGCTATTTCCAGCGAAAGCGTGCGCACTGCCCGCACTGGTTCCTCTGCGGACTGGTAGGTCTTCTCTAGGTGATCAAGCTTGATGATGGCGTCCATGCTGTGCGCGCGCAGTTTCTCACATGCCGCGGCGCGGGCCGCCGCCGCCGCCCCCTCCACCACCGCCGAAGGGGCTGGCTCCAGGAGCCGCCACCACTGCCGGCTGCCGTGCTACGATCCCGGTCACCAGCACCATGCCTTCCTGCAGGCCCGTTTTTATTTCAGTATGGATGTTGTCGGTAATGCCGGTGCCTACTTCCACGGAGACAGGGGTCCCTCCCTCTAGGCGATAGACCGTCGGCCTGGCGCTATTCATGGCTGCGGGCCGGGGGCCGCCGGTGCGGCGCGGGCCGCCTTCACCAGCGGGCTTGCTGCCGGTATCGACCGGCGGTTTCCAGCTTAGCGCGGCATTGGAGACAGCCATGGCGGCTTTCACTTCTGCCAGGACGATGGAAACATTCGCGGTCATGCCCGGCAGCAACTCCAGCTTCCCGTTATCAACTTCTATCACCGTGACGTAGCTCACGATGTTATCCACGGTGACGGGAGCATAGCGGACCATTTTCACCACCCCTTTGAAGACCCGGGAGGGATACGCGTCCACGATGAAGGAAGTCTCCTGTCCTTGTTTGATCCCCCCGATGTCGGCCTCGCTTACATTCGCTTCGATCTGCATTTTGGTCAGATCATTGGCGATGGTGAACAGTACGGGGGCCGTCATGGTGGCGGCCACGGTTTGCCCCACATCCACATTCCGGGAAATGACCACGCCGTCCACTGGTGCAGTGATAGTGCAGCGGCCCAGGTCGATGCTGGCCTTCTCCAGCACGGCTTTTTTCAGCTTCACGCTGGCCTCTGAGGAATGGAGATCCGCTACTGCCTTGTCTAGGTCCGCCTGGGTGCCGGCCTGCTCCTTTGCCAGCTGCCGTTTCCGGCGTTCATTCAGCTGCGCCAGCTCCAGCGCTGCCTCCGCAGCGGCCACTTCTCCCTCGGCCTGGTGCACCACTGCTTCAAACGTCGCAGGGTCCAGCTGGGCCACTACCTGGCCCGCCTTTACCGGCGTGTTGAAGTCCGCATTCAGCTTCTTGATGATCCCGGAAATCTGGCTCCCCACCTGGACACTGACCACGGCATTCAGCGTGCCCGTGGCGGTCACCAGCTGCACGATGTCCTTGTAGGCGACCGTCGTGGTCTGATACTCCACTGTGGCCTCCGCACGGGGGTAGTAGTGCCATGCCGCCCAGGCACCGCCTCCCAGTATGAGAAGTGCCAGCAGCCACTTCCAGCCTGCATTTGATTGTCCGTTCATGGCATTATTTTCCTGATGCGCTGCTGCTGAAAAACGCCGGTCACCTGGTCCAGCTTGCGCAGCGCTATTTGGTAGGAGTAGGTCTGCACTGCGAGATCGCGGCGGGCCGTGTTGAGGGTTTTCAGAGCATCCAGCACTGCTAGGCTGGTGGCCGTGTCCGCCTTATATTGGTTTTGCAGGTCAGCATAGGCCTGATTCTCGGCTTCCACCTGCGCCTTCAGTGCCTTCAGCGTTTCCTCCAGCGTCCGCACCTCCACCCACGCGGTTTTTACTTCCTCCTGCACGGTCTTCCTCATGCTTTCGTAGGTCAGGCGCGTCTGGCTTATCTGGTAGGCGGCGGTCTTCACATCGATGTCCCTTTGCCCGCCATCAAAGAAGGGAATCTGTAACTGTATACTGGCCTCCCACGAGCTGTTGTCATTGGTTCCACCGGTGGAGGAAGCCGCCCCGCCTATCCCGCTGAACTGCGCGCTGATCCTCGGCTTATAGCCCGCCTCTACTTCCAGGCGGCGCTGCACATCCTGCTCTATAGCCAACTCCTGGGCGCGGAGGTCCTCGCGGTTCCCGTAGGCGGTGCTC
>JAYVJI010000409.1:0-3416 GCA_043769435.1 Verrucomicrobiota bacterium | reverse complement strand
TCGTAGGACTGCCGCTTTTTGGCTAGATGATAGAAGGTTAGAGCCGTAGGAGAAATTTTTCAGGGGACTTGATCATGGCAGTTATTCCGCTTTGCCCATGTTTCTAGAAGGTTCAAACAAACTGACCGCGATGACCGGCGAATTTGCAGAATCGAAGCGTAGCTCACTTCCAAAGGAATTGTTTTAGAAATCACAAAAATTGCCATCGCCACCCCAAACGCGCTTTGATACACTACCCAATCGTTAGTCGACCTTAGTTCCAGGAACAAGACCCATCTCCACACCCACAAGCCGCAATCCAAATTGAATCCTTCCAAGTCTCCAACCTACTTTCAATAATGAAACCAGTCACCGTCGGCGCTGTCCTCTATGATCCTAAAGTCTCTGTCATCTGGGACATAATTCGCGACTTTTTTGAGGCCAATGGCTGCCTCATGGATGTTAAACTATATAAAAACTACGATCTTCAAAACGATGCGTTGATGTCGGGTGATATTGACATGGCGTGGAACTCACCACTCGCATGGGTAGATGCGCAGCGGCGCAGTCATGGCACCTGTCGGGCGATCGCGATGCGTGATACGGATCAGGATAGAGTCTCGCATATCATCGCGCCTATTGAGGTTAATATCATTGACCAGCTGCGCGGGAAAGTTGTGGCCTTCGGGGCAAAAGATTCGCCACAGGCACGGCTCATTCCGCAGGGGCTGTTGCTGCGGCATGGGATGGTGCATGAGCACGACTACACCGCGCGGCGTTTCGATTTGCTGGTAGGCCTGCATGGCGATCACACCGGCGGAGAAAAGGAAGCCTTCCAGTGTCTGAAGCGCGGTGAGGCGTCAGCGAGCGCGCTAATTGATCTCAACTGGCAGGCGTGGACAAAGGACGGGACGATCGATCCTGCTAGGTTTCATGTCATCGCCACGACCGACCGCTATGATCATTGTGTCTTCGCGGTCCGGGAGGATTTCGATGAGGGGACCGAGGCGAGGTGGTTGGAAGTGCTCTATCGCATGGACTATGCGAATCCCAAGCACCGCGAAATGATGGACATGGAAGGCCTGAAGAAATGGGAGCCGGGTCGGACCAGTGGATTCGCTGCGCTGGAGGAAGCAGTGGAGAAGCTCCACTTTTTCGCATGACTGGCCCGCCTTCATCTTGGCCTGCGGTTGCCGCTTCGTTTGACGGAGGGGAGACCGGTTGTGGTGAGCTGTTGCTGGACTTGATGCTCTTTGTCAGGAACCACCCTTCCTCCACCGTGGTGCTGCGCGCGGTGGACCCCGGGGCTCCCATGGAAATCCCCGCATGGTGTCGGCTCACTGGGCACGTCCTGACAGAAGCGCAGCCTCCCTTTTTCCTCATCCAAACCAAGCCCTGAACCCTGAACAACCATAACAACCACACCACCACACCATGTCTGACTCCTTCTGCGTAGTTTTGAATCACGCCATACAAGATCCTGACAAGGCCACTGTTGCCTTCGTCGTCGCCACAGCTGCCCTCGGCTCCGGGAAAAAGACCATGGTTTTTCTGAGCACAGACGGCGTCTGGGCTGCTGTGAAAGCGGAAGCGGCAAAAGTAGACGAGGGTGTGCCATTCAAGCCGCTAACCGAACTCATAACTAACTTTCAGGCCGCCGGAGGCCGCATCGTGGCCTGCGCCCCGTGCTGCAAGAAGCGCGGGATCGAGGCCGGTGTGCTCTTTAATGGCGTGGAAATCGCCGGGGGCGCGGTGCTGGTCGAGTGGCTCTCCAATGGATCACCTTGTGTGAGTTATTGAAGTGCCTGCATGATACCAGACCCTGATCACGTTTTCGATGGCGGTGACATGGACTGCGGCTCCGGCCTCATCTTGCTCATCCGCCAGCACATACTGCTGACTCCAGAAGGCGGAGTGCTGGAACTGCGCAGTCAGGAACCGACGGTATGTGTGGAACTGCCGCCGTGGTGTCGCCTAACCGGGCACGGGCACCTTGCTACGGTGGAGGATACGCCCGGGCATTGGCGGCATTTCTTGCAACGCAGCGTCTCTGCTCCGGCTGACACGGCAGTGCTGGAGGCTGATTTGGCAAGAGCCCGGGACTACGAATGGCGGCTGCGCGTGCGTTCGACAGGGAACCAAGAGGCAACGGTTTACGCCCGTAATTTTTCCTGGAAAGTGGGCCAGCCGACCAGCTTTGAGGAGCGGGATGAGCACCCATCCGCGCTGGAATCTGCCATGGGCGCGCTGGCCGCGGATCTGGTGAACACCTTCGCCACCTTGTGCCGACAGCGCGGCCATGGTATTGATGAACTGGAGGCCACCGTAAAGGGATCACTAGCAGATGTGCTGGCGCACCTCGGCATGGAAGAGGGCAAGCCTTCGATTGCGCGGATGGACGTTACCGGTTTCATCACTTCCCCGGCCCAAGGAGCGGACTTGCGGGAGACATGGGAGGAGGCCCTTTGCCGGTCCCTGCTTTTCCAAACGCTGCTCAAAGCCTGTCCCATCGCAACCCGGCTCGTCATTTTATGAAATTCACTGTCACTCAAGTCGGCTCATGGCCCCGCTCGGAAAAGATGCTCTCAGCCCTGCGGGAAAAACGCATGGGCCGTATGAGCCGCGCTGATTTTGATGCCGTGGCGGACGCTGAGACGCGACACTGTGTGGCCCTCCAGGAGGAAGCGGGCGTTGATATGGTAGTCGATGGAGAGTTGCGGCGGGATAATTTTTACTCGTTTCTAGCCGATAAGGTGGAAGGCACACAGCTCATGTCCCTAGCAGAAATGCTGGATACAGTGGATGACAAGGCGGCCTTCGAAGAGATGCTGCAGACTTTGGATGCACCCGCTTTTGCCATCCGGAATCCCACCTGCGTGGGCCGCCTCCGGCGCCGGGAGTCGCTCGCAGCGGATGACTTGCGCTTTATGCGCAGCCTGACAAAACTCCCGGTGAAGGTCACGCTGCCGGGGCCATACTTGCTGACGCGAGCCATGTGGGTGACAGCGCACACGAAAAGCGTGTATGGAGATAAGCCGGTGATGGCGGCGGATGTCGTGGCGCTGCTGCGCGAGGAACTGGCGGATCTGGTGGCTGCGGGCGCAGAGTTCGTCCAGTTCGACGAGCCGGTGCTCACCGAAGTGGTCCATAACCGGGGAGACGAGCGCAGGACTTTCATGTGAGCCACGCTGGCGACCCGCCGTGACGCGGGTGCTGAACTCTCCTACGCAACTGAGCTTTTTAACTCGGTGGTGGAAGGCTATACCGACCAGTTGCGGATCGGCCTCCACGTCTGCCGCGGCAATTGGTCGAAGCGTGAAGACGTGCTCATCACCGGTGACTACCAGCCGTTGGTCTCGGGATTTACCAGCATGAACGTCCGGCAGCTCGTGCTGGAATACGCCACACCGCGTGCCGGGGAGCTGGCTGTGATCGGG
>JAYVJI010000408.1:0-5679 GCA_043769435.1 Verrucomicrobiota bacterium | reverse complement strand
GAAAGTTGGCGGCGATAAAATCCGCAATCTGGAGTGGATCGGTGAAGCTGTGCAAAGCGCGTTTGATTTTGAGACCTTCGTCGTTTTCGGGCAGCATGTTATCAGCGGCTGCCAGTAGATCGGAGGCAAGCTTGAGAGCATGGGGGGTGTCGCCGTCGCGGGAGGGAACGGGGGATATTCCTGCGATCCGGAAGGGCTCATACTGGAGCCATGACTCGAAATGGATCCGCAGCAAGCCCTGGAGTATGACCTGAGAAGTGCTGTCCGGCTGGGCCACCGATGCTCTGACGATGGCAAGGGTGCTCCACGGGTGGATGGCACTGTCTGATTCATCATCCCAGCCGTTTTCGAGCGTACCGATGGCCAGCATGCGGTCGGTCTTCAGAGCGTGGTCCAGCATCTGCTGATAGCGGGGCTCAAAGATGTTGAGGGGGAGGAGTCCATGTGGTAACAGGTGGACGCCGGAGAGCAACATTACAGGAATGGAGGGGGGGATGTCCAGATGGCAAATGAGTAGAAGATTACCGGGAGAGGCAGTGGCTACCTATAACAACGGCTGCGGACATTTGCTGGACGCCATCAGTTAAGCGAGAGTCTAACGAAGATTCGACTGTTGGAAGCGCTGAGAGCCGGGCTGCGAACCGAGCGGGTGACGGTTCCGCCGGGGCTGAAAACGGGGGCTCCGGCGGATTCTGTGAGGGGGCTCCAGTGGTGCAGATCAAAGCTCATTTCCGGCGTAATACTGGTGCCCGGTGCCGCTGCGGCGGATCGGTAGCTGACGAGGAGGTATGAGCTGCCGGCGAGGTTTTCGATCCGGGCGTCCAGCGCGGCGGAGGCTGCCGCAGGAGGGATGCCGAGGGCATACTCCATGAGATTTGTTAGTCCATTCAGATCGGCATCTTCCTGCGCCGGGCCTGCAATGCGGCTGCGTGCTGCCCAGGCTGCATAGGAATCGGGGTCGGCCTCACCGGGATGGCCATGGTCTGTGCCGCTGGTGCGCCAGTTTTGGGAAAGCCTGACATCCGGATCTGCTTCAGGGTTGATGAGCACGAGCGTGGGCCCCAAGCCATCCGCGCTGGCTGGCCACGGCAGCTTATCATTGAAGGAAAAATCGAAGATCAGCGAGCCTGAGTCATCTGCTAGGGTGAGGCGCTCGCCACCATTGGAAAGTGCGGATCCGTTAGTGAAGGTGCCGGCGATGAGCAGTGCCGGGTGGCGGAAGCGCAGGGCGGCAGGATGGGCCGCCAGTACCAGCCGCTGAGCTGGCGCGAGCGGGGCAGGGGATTCCGGTGGAAAGGCAAACTCAATGCCGTGGAGGAATTTGAGTCCAGCCGTTTCGATAGTTTGAGTGGAGATATTCAGCAGTTCAATGAATTCGAAATCCTGGGCGGTGTAGCCGGCGGCGGCCTCTGCCGCGCTGACTGGGCCGGGGTTATAGTTGAATTCACTGATGGTAAGATTGCCCGCCTTTGCGGGGATGCCGGCGATGAAGGTGGCCGCGTTGAGCGGGGACCACTCTCCATTGCGGAGCACCCGGGCCTTCACGGTCCCGGGAGCCAATAGCGGGAATGGGCCTGAGTATATCTTGGCTGCGGGGGAAATGCTGGCGGGGATAGTGGATATGCCTGAGAGGACCGGGGCTAGCAGAAGATTGTTGTCAGTGAGACCGGTGGAGAGTCCCTGCAGTGCCAGCACATTGGTCCCTGTAATGAGTGTGCCCAGCGCGGCGGAGATATCAATATATTGGGCCGAAGTGCCCAGTTCGTCTGCCCGGGGATCGACTGCGGTGTCATACCATTCCGGAGTGGTGGCGGGCGCGTTCAACCGGACCAGCGGCACGCTGCCATTTAGGAAAACGAAGGCGCCGTCATCATACTTCAAGCGCAGAGCGAGGCCTGAGAGGGAGGCTCGTTGCGCTTCTGTCAATTCGAAGGAAATCCGGGAATAAACGGAGCTGCCGGTCCCGCGCAGGTCCGGCAGTGCGGTGGCAAAGTGCCCGGAAAATACGCCGGTGGTATCAAAGCCGAGTGATGCCGTCCCGGAATGCCATGTCGCGATGTCGGAAGGAGGCGCGAGGCGCTTCCATGCATTCCCGGGATAGGAGGCGAGCGGGATTTTCCATATAGCAGGGGTAGCGGCAGTGACCAGCGGCATTTCCACAGTCCGCTGCGGCACGAAGGGATCACTGCCATCCAGGGTGTAGTAAATGATGCCGCTAGGGCTGTTCAGGTCAGTGATGCTCAAGGGAGTGCCGGTCGTGACAAATCCTCCGGCCAGACTGAATTGTGGGGTCAGGGTGGCTGGCCAGATGCCGATGCTGGCGAACTGTCCTAGCAAGATTTTGTTCCGCAGCGGGAGGTAGGCCGAGCGCATCCAGTCTACTTCTTCCAGCCAGTGCGAGCGGGTGAAGGTGATCACTTCAGGGTCTCCGCTGTTCACGTCGCCCCACCGCGCTGACTCCGCCACGATGGGGAGTTCCAGCTGAGTCGCGAGCGCATTTAGCCGGGCCTGATTCCGGGGCAGAGTCATCGCTCCATCATTGAAAAAGTGATGCTGGAGGCGGTCGGCCAGAGTGCGGCGGAAGGTGGGGTTCTGCCGCAGGGCGTTATAAATTTCCGCCGGTGGTCCGGGTGTGCCGGCTACTCTGGGGATGATCTGGACAGGTGTGCCGATTCTTGTTAGGTCAAAGTCCACATTCTGCATGGTGGAGACGAGGCTAGTCAGATGGCTCCCCATACTGATTTCAGCATCCCAGACATTCCAATGAAAAGGTGCGCCGGAAGTCCCCCGGCTCATGCGTCCGGAGTCCCAGTTTTTGTTGAAAAAGCGGGAGGCATCGGTGTTCCCTACGCCTTTGAAAACCGGTCCCATCCAGTCGTTCTGGCCGGCCCACATCTGGACGATGAGGTGGTCTGCAAAGGCCTCGGTATCAAGATAAGTCAGGGCTTCAGCATAGACGGCCGCGCTGGCCAGATTTTCCGGCGGACGGCAGAGGGTCAGTAATTGATTCATAGCATCGCTACTGCCATCGATCAATCCAAAGGATTCGTTGGAGAAGCGTGGGTTCTGGACCACATCCCAGTCTTCCTCTTTTCCACCTAGGTAGTCTGCAAAGTAAGTGGCCGCGGGCACTTCATGGAGATCATAGTGGCCCCAGTAGAGCCCGTTGATGTAAAGATGAACGAACCGCCCGCGGGGTGACTGGCGGCCCATGTCCAATTCCGTTCCGCGCAGGAAGCGGTCACGGAGATAAGTAGCGTGCCTTGCTAAGGAGTTAGTGCCGGAGCCAAAGGGCACGGCCCAGCCATCATGTCCGCCCGGGCGGAGCTGGAGGGCGTCGAATGATTCCACAGGTCCACCCGGGAACAGCGGATAGCGGAGTTTTCCTGTGCCGTAGTCTTTCCGGAAATAAATGCGGAACGGCTTTTTGGGGTGATCGATGGGGCTGTTACCCCCGTGAATCCGCAGGCCTGCGTCCTCCTGCCAGCCATCTGTGATGCCCGGGCCAAAGAACTCGAATGATGCCGTCAGTTCAGTAGCGGGATCATCCACCCGGCCATCCGCATAAATGCCTGAGGGATCAAACATCGGGCCGGGGGTGGTCGAGACGGAGAGCACGGGGAGGGTGCTGGTGAGGGCGGGTTCCAGCAGGGGCGCATATTCTGTGCTGTTAGCGATGGCCGGGTCCATGCGGTAATCTGCCTGAACGAGCGCTCCTGTTGTCGTGCCGGTTGAGTAATTGTAATCATGCCCCCACGTCGCGGGGAAGCCTGCGGGAGCGGCTGGTTGGTTCCGGATCTGCGCAGCAAACAGGTAGGTATGAGACTTGATACGGGAGGGAGCATAACCGGCGCGAAAGGTGCCGGCCCTCAGCACGGACGTGTTGGAAATTGTTAGGGGTTCTGTGTAGAGCGCGCCGGTGGCTGCGGCAGGAGGGGAGCCATCCAACGTATACCGGATGGTGCTTTCCGGTGAATTTGTAGTTAGGGTGACTGTTTGTGCGGTGGTATAGAAGCCGCGCTTCACACTATAATCCGGTGCATCGAGAAAGCCCTGAACTGGGGTCGCTGTATTGAGCGCTCCCGGTGTAGGCCGCTCGATGTAGCCGGTGAGTATCTGTGAGGTATCCTGCGTTACCACTTCCAGTTCCGGCAGCATGAGCAGATCTGAACTGCTGATTTGCGCGTTGAGTCCCTGAATGCCCAGCACATTGTTGCCATCAACAATCAGGTGCTTCTGGCTGCTGACATCGAAGCTGGAAAAGCTGATGGAGTCGGGCCTAGAGGCGGAGGCGAGGGAATTAAAATTAAGCGCTACTGGTGCGCCGGTGGCGGCAGTGGCTAGGATGCGGGAGCCATTCAGGAAGGCTGCAAATCCGTCGTCATACTTCATGCGCAGTGTGACCCTGGTGGTATCCCGGGCGCTCGCCATGCTGAAGGGAACGCGGATATAAACGGTGCCGCGGATGTTAAACATAGAGCCCTCAACATTTCCCTTGGTGCCGATGAGCGGGAGAAAGTTCACCCCGATGGCCGCCTGGCGGTCATAACCGATACCCATAGTGGCAGGAGTCCAAGCGGTATCGTTGAATGCAGGATCGGGCCAGCCGGGGACAGTGGCCGTGGGCACCAGCCACCGGCAAGGCGCCCCCTGTGTTAAAAGGATGCTGGTCACCGGCGGGGGAAAGCCACGGCCATAGCTGCGGTCAACCGGCTGTGCAGGGTAAGTGAATTCTGTTAGCGTTGTGACCCCGTCAGGGGAGGTGAGGGCTAGGTATCCCCCTTCTGCCTCGAGCAAAAAATCCGCATGAAGCGCAGGCACGGTGCGGTTTTTCCCTGAAGCCCAGACCAGAATTGCCCCCCGGGCAGGGATCTCCACGGGAGGGAAGATCCACTTTTGAGGTGTGGCGGGATTGTCTGTGAGGGCATAGCCTCCCATGGCCGCCGGCACAGGATCGGGATTCGTTATTTCTATCCAGTCACTGGCTTGGCCGTCCTCGTCCTTGATCGTCGCGCGGTTCGATGCCTGAAACTCCGAGATGAAGGGAGCGGCGGCTAGGGGTACGGTTGATAGGATCAGAAGCGCGATGCGCCTGAAGTGCCGCCCCCCGGCCAGCAGGAGAGGGACTAGTTTCATATAGGCGGTCGGTGCAGGGGATTTGGAGAGATCAGTGCCCGTTGCGCTTCTGGCGCTGGCGGAGTGAAGCAATGCCCACCGCTCCCAATGCGACCAATCCGAGGCCGCCGGGCTCGGGTATGGCGGCTAGTGGAGTCAGAGGATCGGTCTCATAGCCCGCGCTCTGGAGCCTGATCGCGCGGGGCGTTGGACCGGAATTAGGATCGACACTGAGCCTCACCCAGCCAAAATGCTGATTGGCTCCGATTTTGAATCGGATCCCAAGGTAGCCGGAATTCTGTGGATCATTGCCGGTCCAGTTGCTGTGCACGGACCCGGCATTGAAGGCAAGGCTGCCTACCACGGTATTTGTCAGGGGAAGGAATGCTGCGGAAAATCCAATGATGGCCCCCGGATTGAGTCTGGCCGGATAATTGAAGCCGTTGAAGGTGAGTCCGATGACATCCAGTGTGCGGGACGGAGGCGCGGCGATGGTCGCCACATTGGCTCCGGAATCAACCCGGTGGCGCAGTCTCAGATCTGGCTGCCCGTCGTTGTTGAGGT
>JAYVJI010000407.1:0-12979 GCA_043769435.1 Verrucomicrobiota bacterium | reverse complement strand
CAGAGCGCGGGAGAAAAAGCCGACCGCAAAGAAGAACTGGCGCTGCGTTTTGCGGAAGGTCTCCAGTTCCATGGTTCCTGCCGCCAATGCATTGAAGTAATTGTTACCAAGCACAGGTCTGGCCGCCAGCAGGCTATCCGCGCGGGACTCGGTGGCTGAGGGCAGAGAACAATGATGATGAGAGTGCATGAAAGAAAGCTCCGTAGTGTATAGCAGTCATTTTCCCGGCGTCAACTCACGCGCCCGCAGGGAAACATTGCCCTGCACAGTAGAATACCAAGGACAATTCCACAGTGTGTGCTAGATTCACTCCTTTTTCCACCGTGTCTCTCGTCACCGAAATCCACAGCCTCTCCCGCGTTCACTGGCGGGCCTTCATAGCACGGGTCCGCCACATGCTGAAAAATTCGAGGCTCCTGTGCGGCACCATTGCCTTCTTCCTGCTCGGCTACCTTGTCTCCGGATACTTCATGCTGGAACGCGGCCTTGATTTCATGGCATCCCTGCCCGGCATTGGTCTGCTCCTAGCTGGCCGGATGCTCTACATGACGTTCTTTTTCTTTTTCCTCATGCTGGTATTTTCCAACTCGGTACTGCTCTACAGCGCCCTATTCAGGGGAAAGGAAACTGCATGGCTGCTGACGACACCTGTTAGTCCAAGGGCTGTTTTCTGCTGGAAAGTGATAGAATCATTTATCGCCAGCAGCTGGGGACTGGCCGTCCTCAGCGCCCCCCTGCTGGCCGCTGTGGGAAAGGTTTACGGCGCGCCGCCAGCCTTCTACTTCAAATGCCTGCTGGTATACATTCCCTTTCTCGTGATGCCGGCCATGGTTGGCGGCATGCTGACTGTTCTGCTGGTCAAATACTGGGGGCGCACCCTGAAGTGGATTGGCATAGTCACAGCCGGAGCCATCGCCTGGAAGCTCGCCGCCGCATGGCACAGCGGAGGGGCTCAGGCCGCCAATGCCGCCACCATGGCAGACCTGCAATCCGGGCTCAATCAACTGCTGGGTCATGCGGAACTCGCCACCAGCCCGTTCCTTCCCAGCGCGTGGATGACAGAAATGATTCTGCACTGGTCCCGCGGATTCGAGTCGCGCGGCATTTTTTTCGGCCTGCTTCTAACAAGCTGGTCACTCCTTTTGGGCTGGGTCTGCGTGGTCCTGGTCAGCCGCCTCACCTATCCGGCATGGAACCTCAGCCAGCAAAGGAAAGCCAGCCACACCCGCAAGGCCGGGACCGGAGCCACAGACATCGCAGCCGCCTTCACCGGAGGATGGACCCGCTTCCTTCCATTCCTCCGGCATGATACGCGCGCCATGATCAGGAAGGATCTCAAGGAATTCGGACGTGACACCGCACAGTGGGTGCCCTGCCTCGTTGTCTTTGTCCTCCTGCTTGTTTATTCCGCAAATCTTAACCGCAGCCAAGCCGCCGGCGATGACCCCACCTTCCGCTTCATCCTCCGTGCCCTGTGCTTCGGCGTGTCCATCCTAACGCTTTCCACGCTGACCACGCGTTTTATTTTTCCAGTCTTCAGCATCGAAGGCCGCCGCCTCTGGGTGCTCGGCCTGTCTCCTGTAGGCATGGAGCGCGTCTTCCTCATCAAGCTAGCGCTCTTCGGCGGCATCGCCGGAAGCGCTACCGCCGTTCTTATGTTCGTATCCGGACGGAACCTCCATATGTCACCGCTGGAACAACTCTACTTCTGCAGTTCTGTCATGCTCATGAGCGGAGGCCTCACCGGACTCGCCCTCGGCCTCGGCGTGCTCTTTCCGAATTTCTACGACGCCTCCCCGGCAAAAATCGTCTCAGGCTTTGGCGGCACCCTTTGCCTTATCATCAACTTTGTCTACATCCTGTGCGCACTGGGTGTCTTTCTCTGGCCGGTCTATAAAATCCACCTGTCCGCCAACAACCACGCCCATGAATTATTCATGGTTCCGGGATTTCTGTGCGTGCTCGCCATCACCCTGCTCGCCGGCGGCATACCCTCCATACTCGCTATCCGAAAATTGCGCAGCAAGGCATTCATGGGCCGTCTTTGACTCTTCAAACCACGGATTACGGCTCCGGGATATATGATGATAAAAAAATCCTGTCCCGTATTTGTGGAGGGTTAAGTCATCGCTCTTTTCTTGCGGCCATCGCACGCACGGGGCCGGTGATGGCGATGACAACCGGCACATCAAGGACGTGCCGGGGGACTTTGTCTGCGATTTCTTTACTGGCGACGTTCACCTTCACTGCGTAGTCAGTCCCGGTCTTGGTGACGCCGCACGCCGCCTGCACTCCTGCGGAGCGCAGGGCACCGCGTAACGTGGTTTTAGCCATGAGGGCTTCTTGCATCGTGATTGCCATGTTCACAGTTAGATTCATTCAAAACGAATGCCAAGCGCGTTGATGACGGCGGCGAGGGGATTCGCGTAGGTGAGGCCGAGGTCGTGCGCGCCGCCTTCATCAGCACCGGCAAAGAGCAGCGCGGCGGGTTGGTTTTCCTCATCCACGATGAGCGAGCCGCTGTCTCCTCCGCGGCAAAACGGCTGGCCGGCGGCGGTGGATTCGATCTCGATTTGATCATCGAAAAAGGCCACGCGGACGCCGCTGGAGGTTTCCATTGCGACGCCCACGTCATCAAGCGCCACGGCGGTGACGATGCCTGCGCGCAGTCCAGTGGTGCGGCCCAGCTTTCGGACTTCCAGCATGGGTTCCAAGGTCTCTGCCCGCGGCGCTCCCAAATCACCGATACCGTGGATGCGATCCGGCACCACGCCGATGCCTTCCTTCACTTTCGCGATCGCGCAGTCCACGAGGTTGGGCGCGGTGAAGGAGATACGTGTAAACTTTGTCAGGTGCGCGGCGATGTCCGCCTCGCGCAGCCGTCCGCCGTCGAGCGGACCGGGTTGGAGAATTTCGTCACCGATGCGGGCTTCGTTCACATTGGCCAGCACATGGTTGTTGCTCAGAAGATACCAAGCGCCGTCGCGGCCTTTGCGGACAAAGGCACCGATGGTGCCCGCAGTCCCGTCCTTGTGACTGCAGGAAATGCCGATCTCCAGCGGACGCCAGCGGCGGCGCTGCCAGTGGCCGGTGCGTCCAGTTACTTTTTTCGCGGCCAAGGAACGGACGGTGCCGGTATAGCGCACGTCCACTTCCCCGCGCGCCTTACGCCGGATGGCTTCCACGACGGGACTATTCAACAGTTGCCGGTCCTGAATGCGCACGGCGAGCGCGTAGTCCCGGGGGCCGGTCTGACGGGCGATGCCGAGGCTCAGCCCGCGCAGTGCCATGCGCGCGGGCGCACCGGCTGCCGCAGCGGTGATGTGGCGCGAACGCACGGCCATGTCCGCCACGGCGCGCGCGGCGATCATGCCGCGGAGGGGGCTGTGCAGCAGGAGTTGTTTGAGTTCGAGGACGCTGGAGAATTTCATCGGTGTCTGTGGATAGGAATGTTGATGGTGGAAGGAGGCGGGTGCCTACTTGAGTGAAGCAGCCCATCCTGCGATGATGGCGGCGATTTCCCCGGCGTGGGTAATCTGCGCGCCATGCCCCGCAGGCAGCGTGCGGTGCGTGGCAGAAGGCGCGCTCGCAGCGGCCTGCGCGCCATCCATGAGCTGGTCTCCATCTGCCGTGATGATGAGCACCGGCATGGCGGCGGACAATGTCGCTGCTCCTTTCTTCCAGCGGGCGTTGAGTTTATTGCCGGTGACGAGCGTGCGGGCCGTGGGTTTTTGCAGCAGATTGCCCTGGTCGTCGTGCAACACTTTTTTCAGTCGCGCATTGGCGCTCTCCTGCCCCGGCACAGACTGGTCGGCGAGGTAGTGTTCGGCACCAAACGGGAGCGGCATGCCGCGGCGGGGCAGCACCGTGCCCGCCACCCCGAGCAGCAGTTTCTTGAAGAAGCCGGGCTGGAAAGCCGGGCGCAACGCTGTCGCGGGCACCAGTTGAATGAGGCCGCGCGGCTGCGGCTGCGCACCGCCGGCAGCGTAGGCCCCGGCCCAGTTGCTGCCCCACGAAGTGCCCAGCAGCAGCACTGGTTTGCCATTCGCCTCCTCCTGCGCATCCTTGAGATGCGTGGAAAGGTCGCACAGCAATTTCTCCGTGCCGGGAGTGTGGCCCTTCGTAAAAATGGGCGGGCCATTCACCCCGCTGCCGCGGCGGTCCGGCGCGATCACCGTCCAGCCAGCCTTGTTCAATTCCCCCGCCAGCGGACCAAACCAAGCCGCATGCGTCTGCACGCCGTGCAGGCAAACGATGACGCCCTTTGCCACTCCATCTGCACGCCAAATAAGGCCACGCGGTTGATTGGGCTTTCTCCTCTCCGCTTCCGGCCAAGTCTTCCCGTTTTGAGCGAGAAAGTGGGCCTGCCCCGCGGAAGTTATCACGGGTGCCGGCGAGGGTTCAGAGGAACCACGAGGGCTGGTGCAAGCCGGGAGTGACATGGCGAGACCGCAGAGAGAGTATAATAGACAGCGGTTCATCGGTTGCGTTAGCAGGCCGTGGGGAGGGAAACCATCAGACGCCGAAATGCGATTTGAACGCAGCCACGAGGGCTTCTGCGAGGCCCTGCTTTCGGCTTTGGCCAAGCGCTGCTTCTGCAGGATTATCGCCAAAGAATGGCTCAATGAGGCAACTGGCGATGCTGCTCAGCGCATTCACGCTGGCACGCCCGCGGTCATGAGGCGGAGCTGGCTTCAGTCCTCGATTGCCGGGCAATCCCGTGCCGCGACCATAGAGCGTTACCATCGCGGCCTGCACGGCCTTGGCCCATGCCTGCGAGCCGGCAAACGAGGTGCCGTGGAGGGTCTCAGTACCCAAGGCCCGACCGTTAAAGGCATTAAAGTGCAACTCGATGGCAGCCCGTGCCCCCCACTGGCGCACCTGAGCATATGCGCCGGAGATACCGTGTCCGTCACGAAAGAAAATTTCCACGGCGACTCCTTTGGTGGCCGCGTGCGCTTTGATTTTTTGCGCGAGGTCAGTGTTCCAAGTGTATTCCGAAGCACTAATAGGCGCGACTCCGCTGGCACCCGGTGCGAGGCGTGTATGGCCTACGACGATGGCCAGTTTGTTATTGCCTGCTGCCGCTGCCGCCGCCGCGGCAGCGCCCCGTTTGCCGGTCTGGCTGCCGCGAGCGGTTGCCGCCCGGCCGGGGGATTTAGGAGCCGCAGGCACGGGCTGGCCAGAAATTTGATCAAGGATGTCCTCAATCTGTTCTTTGATACCGAAGAGTTGCTCAATGGTGGTGTCCTTTTTCATGTTTTGGGTGGTTGATTTTGCAGGGCGACGGGATGCCGCCCCACTTCTTCATTAGGGATTCCGTGACACTTTGTGACACTCCAGAGGTGAGATTTTTGAAGAAAATCAGAGCCTCTCTTTGACTTCCGCAGAAAACACCACGCTGCCCCGGTCAAAGTCCGGCTGGCAAACGCTGACGAGTAGGCTATCCATGTCCGTAGGGCAGTTGCCGAGAGGAATCTCCCAGATCGTCTCAGTGATTTTTCTCTTCCTCCCATGGTCTCCGGAATCGCCGCCGTCGCGTTCGGCTTCGCTGGGTTCCCGGGACGCCAACTTCTTGAGTTCCCGGTGCCTCGCGGGGTCGCTGCTGTTCACCCACCACGCCCGCACTTCGCTGCCCCGGCTCAACAGGTCGGTAATGACAAGCTCCTGCTTCGTTCCGGTGCTCAGGCCGCACCGCAGATATTGCGCGGCCATCATGCCTAGGATGAAGGCCCGGGGGCCGTCGCCAGCACGCAGCACCGCTGCCGGAGGGGCACCAATCATCTTGTGCAACTGACCGATCACGCCGGTGGGCGATGCGGGAAACATGGCCTCATACACATAGCGCCGGAAGACTGCGGTGATGCCCCCAGCGGGTGCCAGAGCCTCATCGAGCGTCTCCCACGGAGCCGCAGCCAGGACGGTTCCGGGCACCGACCAGCCACTACTGCGGACTTTATCCCACACCAGCGGCATCCAGTCGGCCGGCGCGCTCATGCTCCGGCCAAATCACTTCTTCCAGCCACGCCAGCAGCGGAAAATGGCCGTATTTCTCCAGATTAACCCCGGCGCTGCTGGCCCAGTCGGCGATATATACCGGCCAGTCCCAGCGGTAATGAGACAGCGCCAGTGATCCCTGCCACGCATGACCAAAATCCATCCATGCCGTGGTGCGGCCTGCCATCTTATACTCCAGCGCCACCGCGCACATCTCCTCAAACTTCTCCCAATTCTTCGGCTCAAGCTCCTTGTGGGCCTCCGTTACACACAGCCATGTCCACAGAATCCCGTGCAGCCCCTCGTGGATGGCCGAGGTTCTCAGCCATTGCTTGAAGGCAGCGCCACGCAGCCCATGATTGTAGGTGGGTAGTACAATCGTGAAGGGCTTTCGCCGGCTGAAGGTGACAGGGCTATCGAGTCTCGTTATGCCCTGAAACTCCACCAGCGGCGGCAGGGGGAACGCCTCATCCCACAGTAACACATCCACCGTATCGCCCTTATCCACAGAAATACCGATACCAGCGAGGTATCGGGCCACTTGCCGCAAAGCCCGCTCAACGATGCTGCGCACCGCGGCGTCTCCTCCCATAAAGGCCCGGGCGTGCCCGTAGTCATTTTCATAGTGGCCGGTGCTCCCCACCTTCCAGCGCGGCGGGCCGGAGCCGGTCCACCAGTGCAGCACGAAGGGGCCGACCGGCTTGGCGGCCCAGCCGTGCTCCGGCGTCGCTAGATCAGAGACTGTGTATACGGACGTGGTGCTCATGGCTTCCGCGTTCGCCGTGCAAATTCCCGCAGGGCCTCCGCATTCTCCTTCGCTTCTAATAGCAGTCGGCGTGAGCGATCGGCTTTCAACTGAACTCCTGTTGGTTTGATCTCCTCAAGTTCCCACTCGGTTCCGTGAAAAACACGCAACGCGGTCTTCCTCCGGTCTTCACTTAATTGATTCCAATGATCCACAGTGGCCTGCACCAGGCCCGGAATGCTGAAGGGTGGGGCGTAACCCGGAGCATGGCGCGTGTAGTGGATTCCACGGGTGGGAGCACTCAAGTAGGGATGATCCAGCCGGGTGCCAATGACCACATCGGGCAAATGCCGGTCTATGATCTCGATTACTTTCGTCGGAAAGGATGTGTCTTCCTTGGAAACAACCGTGTAGGAAAGGTTCAGTTTCTTGAGCGTCGCATCAGCCTTCAACCTGGCGATGGCATCGTCGTCGGCATGACCTGTACATTGAATGATGCGGGTGCGTGTGGTGCCAAAAGACCGGA
This sequence comes from Verrucomicrobiota bacterium, assembly GCA_043769435.1. Lineage (GTDB taxonomy): Bacteria > Verrucomicrobiota > Verrucomicrobiia > Verrucomicrobiales > V1-33 > JAYVJI01. The sequence continues at coordinate 5,711 of JAYVJI010000407.1, read as the reverse complement.
CGATTGCCTCGGCCAGCGAGGTGTCTGGCTCAGCCGCTGACTTGCCAATCTCCTGCGGCAGTTTCAAATCGAGCACGGCAAAATCGTAAGGACTTTCCCGCTCGGCGGCTTCGTGCAGCAGCCGCAGGCCAACCGTGACATCTGCGGCTTCCTCTATGTGCGCTCCGGGCAGCTCCTCGCGCAGGTAATCGACAAGCTCTTCCCGCACATTCGCGACGTCCTCGACGACGAGGATTCTCAGTGGAGCCGTTCTCAGGTCAGTGTTCATGATTTTCAGGAAGGATGGGTAGTTGAATTTCAAACAGCGCGCCCTCTCCACAGATGCCAATCTCTGCGATGGTTCCCCCGTGCGCCGCGATGACTTCCCGGACAAAACTCAGCCCTAGGCCCAGCCCGGCATCCGCCCCCGGACGGGAAGTGTAGAAGTGTTCAAAAATCCGCTCCTTGTCTTTGTCTGGCACACCGGGGCCGTTGTCCTTGAAAGTAATGCGGAGGCTCCTTCCCGGCGCGTCGAAGGCAAGATCAACATCCAGATGGAGCTTACCCGGCCCGCCAAACATGGTGCGCGCATTGGAAACCAGTTCACCGAAGACACTGGAGAGCAGCGCGCGGTCCGCGAGCACCGGAAGAAGCGTCGTCGGTTCCTCTCCAATTAGCCGCAGCCGATGGGTGCCGCCATCCAGTTCCACCGGTTCCAGCTCCTCCACGAGCAATGGCATCAGATCGAACTCCGCGAGGCGTGGTTGAGCCGTGCGCAGCCGCAGTTTGGTCTTCTCAAGGAAAGACAGAGCCTGGTCGAGCCGAGTGTCGAACCTGGCGTTCAGTTCGCTCAGTCTATCGTGGATCGTTCCATGGACATCGCGCTGAAGGTTTTTGTAGCGGGCCAGAAGGATGGGCAGCGTGGCGATGCGGTTGATGACATCGTGTGCGATCGTGGCTAAGGCCCTCTGTTGAGCTGATCTGGCCTGTTCCTTTCGCGTCTCCTCTTTTCGCAGTACTTCGGCCTGGGTTCGGATTAGGTGCTGCTCAAGAATCTTCGAGATGACCTCCAGATCAGATAACCAGGCTTCCGGCGGCGGCGCGTGCGAAGGGAAGGCAAACGTCAGTTTTCCGTAGGGCTGATCCCCAACCAAGAGCGGGAAGTCAATCCAGTAATCCCCAGACTTCCGTCCCACCGCATCAGCGTATATGTTGTGCTCGACCTCAGTGTAGGAAAGCGACTGGGGAAGGCGGAGATATTTGCCGCCTGGGGGAGTCCAACGGAAGACGCGGGTCTTTCGCTCCTTGATGGCCGCCCAGATTTCCGGCTGTTCATCCGGCAGCACGACCAGCGCGCCACTATCGAATGCCTGCTGGTTTGCTGCATTTAAGCCCCAGGATTTCATGGACACGAGGCTGCCCGTGACTTCATCAATGCGCAGAAGCCTCACTCCAGAGGCCTTGAATTCGTCGAAAAGGTAGGCCCCCAGAGCATGGATGGATTCGTCCACCGTCGTCTCGGCGAAAAGCTTTTGGAGCATCTCACCGAGACGCAAACGACTGCCGCGAGCACGCTTCCAGATGCGAGCCTCATTATAGCAGGTCAGAAAGACGCAGCCGAGGGTTTCCAAGGCCCGATGCAGCCAGGAGCATTGTTCTATGGCCAGCCCCCCCTCCGCGAGTCGGAAAAGAACCGCATGGCGTGGCGTGAGTTCAAATTTGGCCGTATCTTCACCCTCCGGTGGTGGTTTGGACACAACCACCATATTGCGGCGGGCATGGTCGAAGTAGATTTGCCCCGCGGGCGGCTTGCCTTCCTGAACAGGCGTAGCCGGAGAATTGTTTAGAATGCCATCCACGAGAACGTGCAGGTCTTTATCCACTGGCTCAGTTCCATTGGTTGCTTCCCATTGGCCGCCCTGTCCAATCCGAATGGGCATGGCGCGGGATAAGCCAAGAATGTAACGCCCGATTTGAGCGAATCGTTCCTCCATACTGTGCAGCCCATTCTGCTCGGTGATCAAGGAGGCGAGGTCGCGGTAAAACCGGTTCAAAATGTGGCGGACAAAATTGAAATCCCGCTGAGTGCGTGGACGCCGCAGTTGCTCGGTTTGATTGATAAGCGAGTAGCGGGCAAAAGCCGTGTCCCATTGCCCCTGTTTGGCCCAAAAATCACCGCGGCATCCCCAGGAGAAATAAGTGCAGACGAAATCAGCGACGTAAGCGCTGGGAAAGTGCAACACTCCACGTTGCGCGTCGCGGACAAGAAATCCGGCCAGCTCCAGCAACGTGGGCGGAGAGGCGGAGGCGACTTCATAGCCCGGCAAGCGCCACGCCTCGGGCTGCTCTTTCTGTTCCGGAGTTAGCTCCGCCATCTCATCAATCAGTTTTTCAACGGTGATGAGCGCGGTCTCCTCCATGTTGAGTATGTCCTTGGCGGCATCGAAGAGTCGCAGCCCAAAAAGAGGGACGGAGGTGTAGTGGAAGAAACTCTTCTCCACAGCCTTCCTGCAAAAGCCTTCATGTTTTTCCGGGTCACTGTCGAAACGCAGTCGACGCTCACTGAGACACCAGAGAATGGCCCGCAGGAGATTCAAGTTGCCGCCCGTGTGGCTGTAAAACGCATCGAACGCAGTTTCCTCAGTCCATGTTTTGTCCCCCTTCTGATGGAACTTGAGGCCGCACCAACTCGTCCGCTTGAGAAAGAACTCACGGCTGGTTTCGCGGTCATGGCCGGTAACGATATACTGATAAGCGCACTGCAAAGGCGAAGTGCTGCTGGCGAGGGTCTTGGCGAGAATCCCTTCACCGGTCAGACCAACGACCATCGTTTTCGACTCCTCTACGGCGAGCCGCACAAGGGAGAGAAAGACCTGCTTCAAAGCGTCCGAGAGCGTTTCGAGATTGGCGAAGCTGATGGGGATGCGCCTGCCGTTTGCCTGCGAAGCAAAGGCATGGAACCACTCAGCAAGCGATGAGGCTGCGGCCAGCGCGGGGATAAAACTGGCGGCATCAACAGTGCGGATACGCTCTTTCAGTTCCACCAACAGGTCCTGCTCGGTGACAATGGTTTGGTTATCGCGGAGGAAAACGGAAATATGCGGGCGCATCTGCGCTTCCAGCCTGCGTCCCAGCAGGTGCAGCACATGGCGCTTGCCGCAGCCCTGGTAGCCGAGGAGAATGAAGCTCTCGCCATTGTCCACATGCTCCAGCAGCCGGTCCACCAGTTCGGTGCCGACTTGAACATAACAATATTGGATGGGCGGGATCACGAGCGGGAAGGCTTTAGCCGGGTGAGGATGTCCGTGCGGATGGCGTTGAGATGTTGGGGGTGACGTTGGGCGGTCTGACAAACATCCCAACGGGGCGGAGCGTAGCCGGTTTCATCCCAACCGAGCAGGCAGTTGATGACGAGGTCATCGCAAATTTCGGCGACCTGAGCTGGCGTGATAGGAGAGCCGTATCCGTGCAGCAAATTGCCGATAGACTCGACAGTGTGAAGGCCAGCGCGCTGACTAAGTAGGATTTCTACAGCAGCGAGGCGAGCCTTGTCGTCGCGCAAATCATCCAGATGACTGCGCAGCGTGCTGAAGTCAGCGAAGGGGTCATGGCCGCGCCGGAGCAGGGAGGCGCTAATTTGCGTGGCGCTGGAGATGAAGGCGGTCTCAACCGCGGCGCGGGCCTCCGTCTGGATGAGATGTGGCATACAAGAAGTCTGCTTGAGCACCTGAGCGCGGATGTGATCCGGCTCAGTAAGGGTGAGTCCGAGGGCGGAGATTGGTTTGGTGAACAGGGACCACGCCGACTCTGTGTCCAGAGCCTGGAAGCGCAGGTCGCGGAGGCGGCCAAAGGCGGTAGCGCGTTGTTTGCGCCAGTGGTGGCGCAGTGCTCCGCGTCCGATCACGATGAGGCGGCTGCCGGAAGTTTGGCAGAATTCCCCCACTATGACGAGCAGGTCCGTGTTACAAACGGCGTCGGCTTCATCTAGGATCAGCTCAATGGGACCGCCTGCGCCGGAGATGACGCTGAATAGGAAGCTGCGCAGTTCACGGAAAACAATCACTTCGCTGGTGTAGGGCACCGAGCGGAAGTGCATGGCGAAGTAGCGGGCGATCTCATCCTCCTTCCAGGAACTGCACGGCTGGAGGTTCACGTAGAAGGAGCGGGAGAGCCGGGCATCGCCCTCACGGCGCAGGAGGTAGCGGTAGTGGGTGAGCAGGGAGGTCTTTCCGATGCGGGAGGGGCCGGTGATGAGGAAGGAGTCGCGCTCATAGCGGAGCATGGCCAGTTCGTTGGCCCGGCCGAAGAACATGTCGCCGCAGACAGGGCGGGTGGTATCGAAGGGCTGGAGGCGCAGCGCGTGGATTTGGCTGCGAATGGCCTGCGTGAGGGCGGCCCGGCTGCGCGTGGCATCCGGTACGAGGATGCTGCGCAGGGCAGCGGGACCGAGGACGACGGCGCGGTTGGCGGGCAGGGCCAGTTTAGCTTCCTGCTCCAGTTCCACGCGTGGGCAGATGACGACGGGGATTTCCTCCGTGCCGAGGATGCCGGATTGCCGCAGCCGTCCGCCGGGGCCGAAGAATTGCGTAGTGTTCAGGTTCGGCGGCAGCAGCCAGCAGGGAATGTCATCGAAGCCGCGCAGATAAAGTTCCGCGATGGCAGTGCGAAAGTGCAGCAGGGGCGGCTCGGCTTTGCCCCACTCCACCTGGGCACCGAGCGTCTTGGCCCAGCGATGCACGAACTGCCCCGCAGTCGTCTGGAACGATCCAGGCGAGGCCGCCGCCAACTGCCCGACCACTCCATCAGCGGAAGTGGCGGGCAGTGGGCTTGTGTCTGGCGAGCGCTCGCTCACGGGATGAGGCGGAGGGCAGCTTGCAGGGAGTTCCGCATGGCTGCGGGATAGGACTGCTCTGCGGCAGTAAGAGCAGCATCGGCTTCGGAAGGAGAGAGTCGTTCACCCTGGCCCGCGCCCGACGCGGCCACGCTGGAGGCGTTGCGGGCCGCGGCGAGGCGCATCCCGGAAGGAGCCGCTGCCGCGGCAAACCATGAGCGCACCCAGAGCCGGACATGGCTGGCGGCCATTTCCAGCGCCCCGGCGAGACCAAGCCAGGGCTTCAGCGCGGCCACGGAAGTTCGTTCCGTGGGGGCGGGAGCCGACATGGGCAACGGCACGCCGGCCATGCGGGCGAGACGGTTCAAATATTCATCCAGCGGCACAGCAAGGAACCCGGTGTTTGCATATTCCTGCTGCATCCGGCGCAGGGCGATGGCGCGCTCGATGGCGGCGTGGGCGCGGGCTTTCAACCTCGGCGCGTTGGCGTCCGGCACGGTTTGGAAGCGGACGGTGGTGGCGTGGGCGAGGGCTGCGGTGAGGGTGTTGGTTTGTTCATCAGGCATGGTAGGCGGTGGTTGGTTGTGGTTGGTTGATTGGGGAAGATTAGCTCTGGCCTGCACCGGCTGAGGTGCGGACGGCTTCGAGGGCTTTGAGGATGCGGGATTTCTTTTTACGGGCGAGTTCGGGGGTGATTTTAAGTTCCTTAGCAGCCTCCGCGAGGCTCCGGCCTTCGATCATGTGGAGGTAGAGGAGGTGGTGATCGGCTTCTGGCAGGCTGAGGATGGCTTCGCAGAGAGCATCGTGCTGGGCTTCGGAGAGGGGGGAATCAATGTGATAGCGCTGACGGTGGCCGGCTTCGTATTTGGTCTCGGCTTTATTTTCGCCTGCGGTTTCGCGG
>JAYVJI010000406.1:0-2894 GCA_043769435.1 Verrucomicrobiota bacterium | reverse complement strand
GCGCCGCCGTTGCTGCCTGACACTGTGACTTGGAAGGAGAATTCATCATCCGTTGTCACCAGCGGGGTGCCGCGGAAATCCCGCACCACATTTGTCACGGCAGCACGGAGAGTGCATGTGTCCGGAGTCAGGGCGGCGAGCTTCAGGGAAAAGCCCAGATCAGAAGATGTATTCGCATTCTGGTGGACGGAGACAGCAAGGGTGTGTTCACCTGCGGTAAGACTGGGCAGGGGGACGAGGACATTGACATCGTCCGGGGTCCCTCCCGGCTGCAGGCCTGTCGAGCGGAGATGGAAGGTGAAGAGCGTTTCGGTGGTTGTAGCGTCTGCGGCAAAGGACGTGTAGGTATCCACTACCCCATCGGCGATATTCACCTTGGCGATGAGGTTGCCGTCGAGATAAATGAAACTGCCGTCATCACAGATCATGCTGAACTCCGGCTCAATGAGTCCGCCGGCCGGAACGGTGAAATTTTTCCGAAAATAGGCTGTATGCCGGTTCGCCGTGTCAGGTAATGTCAGCGTGGTGCCGACTGTGGCGATACCGTCGATGCCGCCATAGGCAAAGGGCCCGGCGCCAGGACCTGCGTCAAAGGAGGCCAGATCTGCTGGGAGTCCGGTGGACGCCGTAGAGAAGCTGGGGCCGGTGTAGGATGCCTGAAAAGCAGCGCTTGCAAGATACCATGTGGTATCAAACCCGGGGCTGGCAAGCGTCCCCATGGGGTGGAGAAAATCCCACTGGTGATTCTCGCTGATCAGCGTGACGGGCACGGCGCTGGCCGGAGCAGTGAGTGCCAGACCGGCAATGAGGGCAGAGGAAATTCTACGTCTTAGACTGGATTGCATAAGCATTATTGATGTGTGAGGGTCGCGGGAGCGATGTGGGGCGTGTATTAAAAAATTAAACTGTTTGATTTTAGATTGAACGGCCTATTCGAGTCAATATTTGTAATATATATTTTATGCGGCTTCCTATGGAAAATCGAAGGATTCATTAAATATATGGCAGACAGAGTGGTATGTATCGCCCATGCGCCGCGCTAGGCCTCTGGGCAATTATTTCCCTTTTCCATGGCGGCTGGATGATGAGAATGCCTGTAATGAAAGAGCCTGTGAAAAAGACTGTGGTGCTGGGTACTGCCGGGTTGATCCTGGACCGGTTTACTGGTGCGGAACGCTGGGCGCGGTGGCGTCCGACGGTGGCACTGTGTCAGCAGGAGGACTTGCTGGTATCGCGGTTTGAGCTGCTGCATGACCCGCGCTCAGCGGTGCTGGCAGGGGACTTGAAAAGCGATATCGCGATGATTTCGCCTGAGACACTCGTGAATCTGGTGCCGCTGGCGTTCGATGATCCTTGGGACTTCGCAGAGGTCTACGGGAGGCTCTATGACTGGGCGAGGGCCTACCCCTTTGACATTGAGACAGAGGAATACCTCATCCACCTCACGACGGGAACTCACGTGATGCAGATTTGCTGGTTTCTGCTAACAGAGGCCCGCTATCTGCCGGGCAGGCTGGTGCAGACCGCTCCTGCCTTTGGCCGGGGGAGGGAGGTGTCCCCTGCCGGCGTCTGTGAGATCATCGACCTTGATCTTTCCCGCTACGACCGGCTGGCCACGCGGCTGGCGACTGAGCAGGTGGAGCGGCTGGATTTCCTGAAAAGCGGTATCGCCACGCGCAATAAGGCCTTCAACAGCATGATGGAACAAATGGAGAAAGTGGCGCTGAACTCCACCCACCCAGTGCTGATAACCGGGCCCACCGGCGCCGGCAAGTCCATGCTGGCGGGGCGCATCTATTCATTGCGGCGGGACCGGCGGGCGCTAAAAGGCAAATATGTTGAGGTAAACTGCGCAACACTGCGCGGTGACCACGCCATGTCCACGCTTTTCGGTCACCGTCGCGGGGCTTTCACCGGAGCGCAGAGCGACCGCCCGGGTCTGCTGCGGGAGGCACACGGCGGCATCCTTTTTCTCGATGAAATAGGTGAGCTGGGACTGGATGAACAGGCCATGCTGCTGCAGGCCTTGGAGGATCATACCTTCTTTCCCATGGGTTCGGATCAGCCGTCACACAGTCATTTTCAGCTCATCGCCGGTACCAATAAAGACCTGAGGGCGTCCGTGGCTTTCGGGACCTTTCGGGAGGACCTGCTGGCCCGTATCAACCTCTGGACATTCACCTTGCCTGCGCTGGCGGAGCGGCGGGAGGACATCGCGGCGAACCTAGACTACGAGCTGGACCGGGTGTCAAAAAGCGAGGGCCGTCAGGTGCGGTTTCACCGGGAGGCCCGGGAAGCATTCCTGAAGTTCGCGCTGAGTCCGGCGGCAGTCTGGCAAGCGAATTTCCGGGACCTGAATGCCGCCGTCGTGCGGATGGCTACTCTGGCACCGCGCGGACGCATCACAGTCGACTGCGTCGCCGCAGAGACCCGGCGGCTGCTGGCTGGCTGGCTGCCGCCGGGTGCAGCCTCAGCCCCGCAGGTGTTGACAGCCGAAGCCCGTGCGGCCTTCGATCCTGTGGACCTTGTGCAGCTGGATTATGTCGCCGGGGTCTGCCGCAGTTCACGTTCACTTTCAGAGGCCGGACGTTGCCTTTATGCCGTGTCCCGCCTTGAAAAAGCGAAGACCAATGATGCCGATCGCCTGAAGAAATTCCTCGCGCGCTTCGGCCTGACATGGGCGGATCTCCAGAATCCAACCACTTGATCCGTCCGGGGAGTCCGGGGAGCGGGGCCTGTCAGGCGAAAGGCCCAGTAAAAAAACAAAAACCTTCCACGCCGACGCCTTGCATTCTGTAATTCGAGGCCTACAATAGCAAGTGACCAGCCTCCCCGAACAGCGATACTGACCTTCGCTGCCGGCAAACTACGTCCCCCCCCCCCCACCTCAAGCC
>JAYVJI010000405.1:0-1911 GCA_043769435.1 Verrucomicrobiota bacterium | reverse complement strand
AAGCAAATCCTGCTTCGATACAGACCATTCCAGTCCGTAATCACCAATGCAGCAACCGTGAGTGCAGCTGATATTTCGGGGCCGGGGTCTGCGTAGGAGGTTATTCAATGATCAGCATGATACGAATCGCTTTCCTAGCCCTGTGGGTACTGCCCGCATGGACTGCCCGCGCCCAGCAGCGGACGGGGCAGGTGATATATTCAGAACTCTGCGCGAGTTGCCACGGGGACAAGGGCCAGGGTGTTGCCGGCAAGTATGATGAACCGCTCTACGGTGAGAAGTCCGTCGAGGCGCTGGCAAGGTATATAGACCGGACCATGCCGGATGAAAAACCTGAACTATGCGTAGGTGAGGATGCCAAACAGGTGGCGCAATACATTTTTGACAACTATTATTCGACTGCCGCTAGGGCCCGGTTGCATCCCGCGAGGAGGGAACTCCAGCACCTGACCAATCGCCAGTACGTTGAGTCAGTGGCGGATCTGCTGGGCAGTTTTTTGGAGCCTCGGGAGCCAGGTGCGGGCACTGGGCTGAAGGCACAATATTTTCAAAGCGACGGGATGAATAAAAAAGCCGGGCATAAGCTCGACAGGGAGGACAAGCGGCTGGATTTTGACTTTGGCGAGGGCGAGCCGGTTCCGGGCTGCTCAGCGGAGCAGTTCAGCATCGCCTGGCAAGGATCTCTGCTGGCTGCGGAGACAGGGGTATATGAATTCCGGATCTCGACGCCTAACGGAGCCCGGCTCTACCTGAATGGGGATGTGCGGGCGGGGGATCAGAATCAACGGGATGACACCGACGCGCGCCGGCAGTCGGCGCTGATCGATGCCTGGGTGAGTTCCGGCCCGGAGGTGCGCCAAGCCACGGCTAAGATCGCGCTGCTCGGCGGGCGGAGCTACCCACTGCGTCTGGATTATTTCAAGTTCAAGGAAAAGCGGGGCATGGTGAAGCTGGAATGGAAGCCGCCGCACGGCACATGGGGCGTGCTGGAGACACCCTTCATTTCGCCGGCCAAGGCTAACCATGTTAGTGTTGTGACGACCACTTTTCCGCCGGATGACGGCAGTCTCGGCTATGAGCGGGGCGCTGCGGTCTCGCGGGAGTGGTACGAAGCGACGACGCGCGCCGCGATAGAAATCGGCAATGAAATCCAGGAGCGCCTAGGGATGCTCATCAATGCCCGCGACGATGTCCCGGACCGCGCGGCCCGGGTCAAGGAGTTCGGCTATCAGTTTGCTGCCCGGGCCTTCCGGCAGGAACTGAAAGCGGATGAGAAGGCCTTTTACGTGGACAGGCATTTTGTGGAGGGGATGGCTCTGGAAACCTCTATCAAGCGGGTCGCTATGCTGGTGCTGAAGTCTCCGCGCTTTCTCTATCCACTGCATGGGCAGGTGGAGGATCAATGGGCCCTGGCAGCGCGCCTAGCGCTGTATCTCTGGGATTCACTGCCTGATAATGCCCTGCGCGAGGCTGCCGCCAAAGGGGAATTGAAGTCGCCGGAGCAGGTCCGTGAACAGGCCCGGCGCATGATGGCCCGGCCTCAGGCCCGGGCACGCCTGAAAGAGTTTTTTCACGATTGGCTTTCGTTTGAAGAGGCGGACGACAACAACAAGGATCATGGTGCCTATCCTGATTTTGATGACGCTATTGTCTCCGATTTGCGCGCTTCGCTGGATGCATTCGTGGACCATATAATCTGGGAGGATGCCTCAGATTACCGGAAGCTGCTGGTCTCCAGTGACATCTGGGTGAATGCGAGGCTTGCGAAATTTCTTGGCGTCGGGGCACCTGCGGGAGAGGGCTTTCAGCCGGTGGCATTTGACCCGGGGCAGCGGGCCGGCGTTTTTACACATCCCTTTCTGCTGGCTGCTTTTTCCTATCACAAATCCTCATCCCCGATACATCGTGGAG
>JAYVJI010000404.1:0-6019 GCA_043769435.1 Verrucomicrobiota bacterium | reverse complement strand
TCGCAGGCCCAATGACAGCGATATTTGCGAGGGCATTGATGCGTTCCTCGGGGGCCTTTCCTTCGAGATACTTTCTTGGAAAAACGTGGTGCCATTGCGGGCGGAAATCGGCGAGCACGTTGGAACCGTCGAAACCGATTCGATGTCCGGCGGAGTCCCAATCCACGGCCTGCCGGTCGTAGGCGAGCAAGTAGAGCAGGAAGCGACCGAACCGCGTATCGCTGTAGTCCCGGAGAAAGTCCTCCGCTTCGAGCGGCGTGTCGTGCGGAAACCGCTTCGTCAAACGATGCACCGCGTCCGCTGCAGAAGTCGCCTCATTCACATCCCGCAAGTCCTCATCAATCGAAGTCGTGCCCGAACCACTGTAACGAGCGAAGCGCGATGCCTGCAAAAACCAGTAATGGCACGGCTCGAATGGCTCGTCGGGAAAGCGATGCTGGAGCGCAATTAGTGTCACCAACGCCGCCTCCGTCGGCATCGGGTCGTTGCTCAGCACGCCGACAGTGCGGAAGCGTGAGATGAGTCCTGACCACGCTTTCTTTGTTTTCTCCCAAGCGGGTTGGATGCACGCGGCGTCCCAAAAATCATCGGCGACATCCTTGAAGCGAACCTTGCCCGCACCGATGCCGGTGAGGCAGCGAAAGAGGAGGTTTGGATTCAAATCAAACCCCGCCTGCGCGAGGTCGCGCAGGAAAGGAAGAAACGAATCCCGCACCCAGCCGGGCGCACGCGCGGCGACAATGCCGAGATAAATGTCGGCCTCGGTAACGCGGGTGCCTTTGCTGTTCAGACGGGAGAAAATTTCGACGACCTCCTCAAGCTCTTGGTCAATCGTGATGGTGACCACTTCCTTGTCCCGAGTCTTTCTCACCCGGTCGAGCCGCGCATAGTCTTCCATCGCATCCAACCCATCGCAGAAGCCTTGGACTTTGATGTCCTTCGCAAGCTGCATGAGCGTCTGCTGGTCTGCGGCGCGCTCTGTATCGAGCGTGAGCAGCCGCGAGAGCGAGAGGTAGCGGTCGCTTTTCGCCTTTCGGATGCCCGCATTCGCCACGAGGAAAAACGGTGGTTCTTTCGTATGCACATCGAAACGAATGTCGTATCGCTTGAGCGTCTTGTCCCACTCGTCGGCACTCGGCCACCAATAGGGCTTTCGTCCAAAGAGAATGCTTAACGCCGTGGCCCGCTGCTGACCGTCCACGACCCAGAGTGATGGCCTTTGGGCGTCGCGCGCGATGCGTTCCTCGGTCGGCCCTTGGCTATTCCAGACGAGAAGGCTGCCAATCGGGTAATTCAGCCAAAGCGACTCCGCGAGGTCGCGCACTTGCGTCGGCTTCCAGACGAAGCCGCGTTGAAACTCAGGAATGCTCCATTGGTGCCCAACTGCGCGCTCCACCACTTCTTTCACTTGTGTTGATTCGTATGCCATAAATTAGTCTCAAAGTGTGTCGCTTTGCATTGCTTCCATCAACCGTAGGGATTGAGTTTCGGTGTTCGCTCCAGCCGCTTCCGCGTCGCGGCGAGTTCGGCTTCGAGCTTTTTCACGGCGGGGAGGGCGAGTTGGTATTGATTCGCTGCGCTCACCCTTCGGGCTGCCTGCGGCAGTCTATCTCCGCTTCGCTCCGGTTCTCTCGCCATGACTTTGTTTGGGAGCGTGTCGAGGGTGTAGCGGGCGAGGGCTGCATCGGCCGCGGAGCAGCGGATGATGCCGACGGGTGGGTTTTCGGCTTCGTGGGTCCAGTGCTCGCGGGCGTAGCTGAGGTAGAGGTGCATTTGGCCGGCGTCGGCGTGGTCGAGGGTGCCGAGCTTGAGGTCTAGGATGACGAGGCAGCGGAGGCGGCGGTGGAAGAAGGTGAGGTCCACGCGATACCATTTGCTGCCCACGCGGCGGCGGAGCGATAATCTGGGTGGAGTCCGTGCCGCCGCTGAAGGCACCACGGGGCACGGCTTCACTTCAGTTGTCAGCGGGCGGAGGCAGACGACAGAAAGATGATAGACAGAAAAATGGGAGCCAAGTTCCTTAGAATCCTGAAATCCAAAAAACCCAAAGTCAGTATCTTCATTTTTCTGTCCGCAATGTTTCTGTCGTAAATCACGCCAGCACCTCCCGGATGACGTGGCCATGCACGTCGGTTAGCTGCATGTCGCGGCCTCCGTGGCGGATGCTGAGCTTTCGTTTCGTGCTGCCTTGGCTAGTTTGCATTGAGCCACAATTTTTTGCAGCGCGGCAGCCTTTCCACAATCCAATCCTACTGGATTGTTACGGCTAAGCAACGGGCACACACCGAACTCTTCACCCGTGGGCTGGACGCGTCAGGTCATCCCGAGGTGCACGATGCCCCGTTCGATGGCCAGGGTGGCGGCACGGGTGCGGTCGTGGGCTCCCAGTTTATCCAGAATTTTCCTCACATCAAGTTTTACGAGCGGCTCGCTCAGTTTCAAAAGGACGGCAATTTCTTTGTTGGAGCAGCCGTCAACGATGAGGCGGACGATGGCGATTTCGCGGTCTGTTAGTGACTTGCGCTGGCGGCGCGCTTCGAGTTTCGCGGCGAGCGGCGGCGGGAAAACGGCTTGGCCGGTATGAATGCGGCGGATGGCATCCAACAGAATATCACCGTCCACTGACTTGAGTAAATATCCGCTGGCGCCGGCAGTGGCGGCCCGGAAAATATCTTCTTCACTCTCGTAAACTGATAGGAATAGGATGCGGGCCTCCGGGAATTCTGCACGGATTGCGGTGGTCGCCTGGACGCCGGTGTGACGCACCAGCCGGTAATCCATGGTGACCACATCCGGCTGGTGTTCCCGGTAGAGGGAGATGGCTTCACGGGCGGTGCCGGCTTCTGCGACGACGGTCATATCCTGTTGGTTATTGATCGGCACCGCAAGCCCGACCCGGGCCATGCTGTGGTCATCGACAATGAGGATGCGGATTTTGGCGTTCATAGAGAGAGCGAGGCGGGCAACGCTTCGGGGCGTGGAGGGTTCAGAGGAAGGCTGGCGGTGATTACCGTGCCGGCACCGGGTGCGGAGTTGATCGTGACATCGCCGTCCAGTTTCAGCGCACGTTCCTTCATGCCGAGCAGGCCGAAGTGTCCCTGCCGGGCGTTGGTGGCTGCGGGATCGAAACCGGTGCCATCATCCTTAATAGTTAGGGTGACGCAGTCGTCATCGCTGGTTAGGCTCACCCGGATGTGCTCCGCGGCGCCATGCTGCAACGTATTGCTGACCGCCTCTTGGGCAATGCGCAGCAAGGCATGGGGATGCCCTGAGGGGAGTTCTGGAAGGGGATGCGCAATCTCGATCTCAAGCCGGGCCCCGGCGGCCTCAACGGGGGGCCGAAGCAACTCTTCTAAAGCCTCGAGCAGGGTCCGGTTTTCCAAGGCCAGAGAGCGGAGCTCCGAGATGGAGGTGCGGGCTTCCTCCCGACAGTGGCGCAGCATCTGGCGGGCGAGGTGGAGGGGGGACGCGGCCGTATGGCTCGCCCCATTGAGCTTTCGCAACGCATCGTCGAGTAAGTGGCCGGCCCCGGCGAGGGATTGCTGAAAGGTATCATGCATTTCGCGGGCGATGCGTTGGCGTTCCTCCAGCACCGCTTCGCGCTCAAGTTTCCGCCCAATCAGCCGGCTTTGGGTTTTTACAGTCTTGCGCAGGGTATTTACCCAAACCAAGGCCCCCATCCCCAACATGAGGACAACGGCGACCAGCCAAAGCAGACGTTGGGCATTCCACCAAGGGGGACGGGCCAGCAGAGTGATGTCACCGCTGCCTCTCAGGTGCAGGCGGAAGCCCCCTATCCAGTTTGGCATGTAGAAAAACCGTGAAGGGACCAGTTCGACCAGTCCGGTCAGGGACAGCGTGCATCCCGGAGTCAGCTCCGGGGGCAGGGTGGGTGACAATCTTTTGTCGAGCAGGCCTTCAAAATTTTTCCCATCCGCTTGGCACTGCAGAACAAATCCGTCAGGCCCTTCATTGATTGCCAAAAGGCTGGCTTGGGTTTGGGCCAATTCATGGTGCAGATGGGTTCCCAGCAGCTTCCCGGGTTCCAGCATGACGGCCACTGGGCGCGGTCCGGGTTCCAGCTTCCGGATGTTGGTCGCGCGGAGGGCTGGCCTCAGCGGTTCCATGGCGGGGAAGCCCTCCGCTTCAATCAAGTCGCCATGATTCAAATCCAGCAACTGCGCGGTCAAAATGCGGAGCGATCCGGTGGCATCCTTGGCAAACACCGCCGTTCCCGGCAACACGTGGGTGACCGTGGCCCGCAGCACGACGCGATTGTCCAGCTCCAAACCGACCCGCAGCAATGAATCCACGGTGACCATGGTCGTGCGGCCTGTATTGGTGGCCGGCATCAGCGGGATCACATGTTCTATTGACGGCGTGAGATGAACCGGCGGAGCATCTGCCGCTGGTCATTGAAATTGCCGGCGGCCACGCCCCGAATCCTGACCCTCTGCCCGACCAAATGCCACGGCAGGACCACCGCTGCCCCCATCTGACGCGGGAGCAAGGCATCGATCAACCAGCCGTCCACTCTCACATCCAGACTCGCCCCCCCCTCGCGCAGACTGCTGCTTTCGACCAGTCCTTCCACTTGCACCCACTGCGCATCATTCTTTGTCAGAAACAGGTTGGAAGCGTTCAGGATGATAGGTTCGGGTTCTTCTGCCGACCCCAGATGCGTAATGGTTTTAACAAGAATAATGGGTTGGACCCCCCCCGGATCAGTGACTCCCACCACCCGGTAACGATGCCCAAGCTTCAAGTCCGCCCGCAAGGGAACGCTAATCATTGTGTAGCAGGTCATCTCTCCGTCATGCATAAAGAAAGTGGACCGGTGAGGATCGTTCATCAGCAGGACGGCCTCCACATCCACCGGCACGCGGGTGGCAGCCTGCCCTGCCGTCAGCGCCATGACCTCGCGGATGGTGCGCAACGGAGCTGCGCCACAGGTCGGTCCGCTACCAAGCTCAAATAGGCCCAGTAACAGGAGAATCGGAAGATATCGCACCGTCATTACCGAACCACTACACGCCGAAACGGCCCGGCACACTGGAAAAGATTTATTCGATTGGATAGGCGACAGCAGCAATCCAGTTGGCTATAAATTGAAATAGTTTCGGGCCTCCTTCCCGCCCATTCCACCATCAGGCCTCATGACAAAACGCTTTAAAATATCTCACTACCATGACAAAACACCTCATTAAGTTCTCACCTGCCCTGATCGGCGTTCTCATGGTCGCCTCGCTGAGCACGTCTGCCCATGCCGTCACGCTCAGCCTCAATCCAACCGCGGACACCTACCTCAGGGGCGGCTCGGCCGACCAAGCATTTGGGGCCACTCAATCTATACTCGCCGGCAATCACGGAACTGTAGGCCCCTTCGCGATACTTTTCCGTTTCGACCTCAGCACCCTGCCGACTTCCGGAATCACGATCGACAGCGTGGCCCTCACGCTGACGTCCACCGCATCTGGTGCTGGCACATTAGTTACGTTGATGGCCTTTCAGCTTTCCGCCGCGAACGCGGACTGGATTGAGGGCAGCCAGGCCGGCACCAACGGAATCAACGGCTCTGCCACGCATAATTTCAAAGCGCGCTATGAGGGTAACGGAACGAACCAAAATTGGGCGGGCACGGCTGGCGCACGGACTGCGGGCACCGATTACGTCAACACCTCGCTGGCCAGCTTCACCGGCGATGCCGCCACGATCGGCACCGGCACCTTGGGTTTCACCAGCACCGGTGCATTCCAGACTACGGTGGGGGGTGCTGCAGGCGGAGATCTCAACCTCTGGGTCGGCACGCCTACCGTCGTGGCCGTCAACGATTTCTTCCGCATCGCTTCGCGTGAGACCGCAGGCACGGCCAGTGATCCTTTATTGACCATCAATTACACCGTCATCCCGGAGCCGTCAATTCACGCCCTAGCAGGTGCGGCCGTGCTCGCCCTGCTCTCTTTCCGTCGCTCGCGGCGCTAGCAGCTTCACGTTGCAGGGAGTTTGTGATCCGATTTCA
>JAYVJI010000403.1:0-2635 GCA_043769435.1 Verrucomicrobiota bacterium | reverse complement strand
GTCGTATTTTGCTTTGATCCAGTCCATGGTGTAAGTGAGTCAGGCTGGCTTAATTAGAGGGAGACTTAACTGGGGTGCCTTTCGAGGCCCCGGCCTTATCGGGGGAAGGCGTGACAGCGGTGGCGGCCTCAGCTGGAAGGAACCGGATGAGTTCCAAAACAAGGTAGGCCTTAACTGGTTCTCCTCCAAAGATGTATTCCATATCCCTCTTAACAGGAAGTTTGGTGAGCGCATCCGGGGTCTCCTGCACGGTTACCTGCTTTGACTTTTCCGGCCCGGTTTTCTTGCTATTCTCCACGCGGGCGGCCCGGGTGACAATGAAATATGGCTGTTTTTGCTCTGGGTCGGTGTTCGCCAGCAGCATCAGGTAGTCTGAAATGGATTTGTGTGTGCCAGTGAGGGCGATTTCTACCGGGATACGCTCTAGGACCTTGTCTTCATCAATCACGGGAGGGGCCGCTGCTTTTGCCACAGGGGATTTCCCCTTGGCGTCCCGCGCGCCAGCTGCTGTCGACTTTTGCGGTGGCTTCTGTGGGCCTTTTCCCGGCGCAGTGGCGGGGGCGGAGCCTTCCTTCTGGCTTTCAACCGCCAAGACACCGCGCTTGAAACTGTCGATCGATGCACCCGTGCTCAATGCCGAGGCGGCCAGAAAATTCAACGCATCCAACTGGACCGTCAGCATAGGAGCCGCTTCGGGGGATGGTTGAGAGCTTTTGTAGGCCGAGAACCCAAAATCAAATTCCTTAGGGAGGCGGGCGCCTGCTTCGGCTTTGATGGCGGTGATCGCAGCAGCCAATTTTGACTGAAATACATCGTTTTTGGCAGCGGGATCCACGGGTGCCTGATATGACTGAAGGCCCTTCAATGCCTCATGCACGCTGGCCACATAAGTTCCCACCAACCGGGCCTTTTCATCAGCGTGCTCCTGACTCGGAAACAGTTTCTGCTTTTGTAGCATCTCCAGTTTCGCGTTGGCCGAATCGTATTTGGTTTTGGCCACTGACGCGCTGTCGCTGGCGGAGTAAGCGAGGTAACCCAGCCCGGCAACAATAACGCCGAGGCCGATGAAGTAACCTGTTAGAAATTTGTCTTTTTTTCCCTGACTCATAAGTTATAAAATTGATTACTTGAGCAGGTTGATTTCCACTTTGTGCGCCAGTGGCAGAACCATTTCAAAGCTGATCCCGTCTTTTGTGGCCACATCGGCATTGTTTGAAATCAAATACTCTTGGCGCTTTTTGTCCTCACTCAACGATGGATCAAAAGCGAAATAATCCTTGAATGGTGATTTTTCGTCCTTGGAGGCAAGCTTGTCGAAAAAGCCATTGATGAGGTCAGCATCACCCTGAGATTCTGCTTGGAGAATGCCTTTGAGTTGGAGGGCCGCGAGCAGTTTTTTGCCGCTGCCTTTTTCAACTGGGGGCTCGGAGGCAGGCGCGAGTTTATTCAACGCTTCCACAAATCTGTCGCTGACATCTGTTCCTCCTCCGTCTGAATAGAGGGGGGCGGCAGTGACGCCTGAACCGTCTTTCAAGGTAACGGCATTCCACTGGGTGATCCACAGCTTATCACTGGGGAAGGCGTTGTTGATGGTATTCATAAGGCTCACGAGGTAACCCCGGTCCCGCACAGCGTCGGTGAGGTATTTCATGCGTGCCTCTTCCACTGCCTGGGTGCGGTCGGACTCCATGATGCGCTTTTGGAAACCCTCAAGAACCCGTGACTTGGCCTCCACCTTGGAAATAGCGCCGGAGTAGTTGGCAGCGGCGGCTTTGTTGTAACCCCAGACGCTCAGAAGTGAGGCAGCCAGCGCGGCGGCAGCAGTCATGAGCATGGGCTTGCGGCTGCCCAGATCCTTGGAAGCCTTTACAGAAACCGGCGCCAGGTCCACTTCCATGGGACAGGCCATTTCCCGCAGTGCGAGGCCGACGAGTTCCCCCAACATGTGCGCTTCGCCGCCCGCTTTGTCTGTATCAACCCGGGGACCAACACCAACGGCCTGCAAGGCATTAAAATAATGAACAGGAATCCGTAGTTTTTCCTCCCAGTATTCCTTCACAAATGGCAATGAGGCGCCACCGCCTGCGAGGTAGACCGCCGTGGGCGCGCTGCCTCCCTGTTGCTGACGGTAAAGATTGATCCGGCGGGTGATTTCCCCGTGGATCCGGGTGAGGGCATTCCGCAAAATCTTGGACATCGCGTCGATTTCCGCGTCCTCATGGTCGGCATAGTTACCCCCTAGGTTTACGAATCCGTCTGTAACTTTGCGGTGCTCAGCGGTCCCAAAATCGCACTCCATTTCCTTGGCGATGCTTTGAGTGAGCGAGGCACTGCCTACTTGAACGGTGGAAATGAAGGCACGGCGTCCTTCAATGAAAACCAGATTGGTGGTCCGGGCACCCATGTCCAGCAGCAGGGAACAACCCTCTGTGGATGGGTAGTTGTATCGGAACGCGTTATAAAGGGCGATGGGAGCTGCATCAACAATGTGAGGAACCAGCTTGGCGCTGGAGACAGGAACATTGAATTCCCCACTCTGCTCACTGCGGACGGCCACGATGCCCACCTCGACTTCACCACCGTGTTTACCCATCAATTGATAGTCCCAAACGGTCTCATTCAGCGGAAACGGAAC
>JAYVJI010000402.1:0-5963 GCA_043769435.1 Verrucomicrobiota bacterium | reverse complement strand
TCTTTCCTGTAAGATCGCGAAGCGCGTCCGCGAAGTCCCGCGTTCCGGGATTCGCGAGTTTTTTGAATTGGTCCTCGCCGCCGGAGATGTCATCTCTCTCGGCGTCGGCGAGCCGGATTTCACCACGCCATGGCACATCCGCGAGGTCGCGATTAAGTCTCTGGAACAGGGACGGACATCCTACACCAGCAACCTCGGTCTACTTGACCTGCGGAAATCCATCGCCCGGTATGTTAAAGGCAAGTTTCGCACCAGCTATGATCCGGTCACGGAAATCCTAGTCACCGTGGGCGTAAGCGAGGCCCTCGACCTCGCCTTCCGTGCGCTGCTCGATCCGGGAGATGAAGTGATCTATCATGAGCCCTGCTACGTGAGCTACGGCCCGGGCATCAGCATTGCTCACGGGGTACCTGTCGTTATCGAAACAAAAAACGAGGACGACTTTGCCCTGCTGGCGGCAGATGTGGAAAAGGCCATCACTCCCCGCACGAAAATCATAGTCATGAATTTCCCCACCAACCCGACGGGCGGTGTCCAGCCGCTCAAGGAGTTACAGGGAATCGCAGATCTGGCCATCAAGCACGACCTCATTGTGATCACCGATGAGATCTACAGCGAACTGCTTTACGATGACCGCGAACATCACTGCATCGCGGCCCTTCCGGGCATGAAAGAACGGACGATTCTGCTGCACGGATTCAGCAAGGCCTTTGCCATGACCGGCTGGCGTCTGGGCTATGCGTGCAGCCCACCGGAGCTGACAGAGGCCATGATGAAAATCCATCAGTATTCCATGCTCTGTGCCGGTATCACGGCCCAAATCGCGGCAGTAGAAGCCCTCGAGCACGGAGCGCCGGCCGTGGAGGAAATGCGCAAAGCTTACTGGGGCCGGAGAAACCTTGTCGTGAACAGTTTGAATGCCGCCGGTCTGCCCTGCTTTCAGCCAGGCGGTGCCTTTTATGCCTTTCCGGACATCCGCAGCACCGGCCTCAACAGCAGGGACTTCGCCACCAGACTGCTCCGGGAAGAAAAAGTCGCCGTCGTCCCCGGAACCGCGTTTGGCAAGGCCGGGGAGGGCCACGTCCGCTGCTGCTACGCTACGGATGAGAAAAAACTGCGCATTGCCTTGGAACGGATAGCCGCATTCGCCGCTCGCTGCCGGCGGTGATATCGTTTTAAAAACCCAAAATCCAATCCAAAATCCAGCCTCAGAGCCTCAGAGGCTGAAGGGATTGACGATGCCGCCTTCCGGCAGGCTGGCTTGGCAGGTCAGCCGTATTCCCCCCCTCGGGGAAAAATCACCACGGACTATGACAGTCAGTGGCGCGCAGGCTTTCACAATGTCATCCAGCACGCGGTTTACGATGTCTTCGTTGAAAAGAGCGGTATTCCGCCACGAGGCTAGGTAATATTTCAGCGATTTAGTCTCGATGCATTTTCCTCCGGGTTGATAGGCGATGCGGAGGCGCGCTGTGTCCGGCTGACCTGTGACGGGACAGACGCTGGAAAATTCCGGGTAATCCAGATGAATCCAATAACGGCGACCGGGAGTGCGGTTCGGAAAGCATTCCAGGACCGCCTCTTCCGGACAGCTTGGCAGGCGGCTGGCAGCGCCCAGGAGGTTCAAGTCCTGAAGCTGGCTCATGCCGCGCGGAGTTCGAGAATATATCCCATGCCCCGGCGGGTGTGGATGAGCTTAGGCTTATCCTCGGACTCAAGCTTCCGGCGGAGATAGGCGACGAAAACATCCACGACATTACTCTCCGGATCTTGGTTGAAATCATAGAGTTGCTCCCAGATTTCTGCACGGGAAACGACCTCGCCACTGCGCAGGGCCAGGAGTTCCAGCAGTGAGTATTCTTTGGCCGTCAGGTCTATGTCCTTTCCTCCCCGCCTGACCGAGCGGCGTCGGGTATCGAGTTCCAGATCTCCCACTTTGATGATAGGGTTCTTCACATCGTGCTTCCGGCGTGTCAGCGCACGGACCCGGGCCATCAGTTCATCAAGGGAAAAGGGCTTCACTAGATAGTCATCTGCGCCGGAATCCAGTCCCGCGACCCGATCCCCCACCTGATCCCGTGCAGTGATGATTAAAACGCTCGTGGTGTCATTCGTCAGTCGCAGCTTCTTGAGCAGTTCCACCCCGTCCATACCGGGCAACATGAGATCAAGAATGGCAACCGTATAGTTATTCTCGGTAGCCAGCCACAAGCCTTCGGTGCCGTTGCCGGTCTCATCTACAGCGAAGTTTGCTTCACGCAGGCGCTGGACTATCGACTTCCGGAGGGTTTCGTTATCTTCGACGACAAGTACTTTCACATGTGTGGTGGTTGAGGTGTGAGGGGGGGCTTTTCATTAAGCTGCTGTCGGGATTGTATGCACATTGTAGGGACTTTTTCAAGTGATTTCAATTAAAATCGTGTCGCAATACACCTTTTTAGGACTTTTGGATTAAAATGAAATACTCAACCTGTCACCGCTGGCAGAGGCAGAGGCTGACCCGAAAAAATGGAGGCGAAAACCACTTGCGGATTTCGGGTGGAAAGCGATGACCGGGTGCAGCGAATGGTGGCCGCCACGAAGTCAATCCGGTGGCGTTTCTGCCTGCCACTTCCCAAACCGCCGGTGAAAGCACGGCTCCGTAGTTCAATGGATAGAACGGGGGTTTCCTAAACTCTAAATACAGGTTCGATTCCTGTCGGGGCCACGCTGACAGCCAGTCAACCGGGCAATGACATGGGATTAGACCGTGAAAAATTCGCTGAAGGAGCCGGTTGCGGGCTGAGGATTCCACTGTGTAGGATGCAGGATGCCGGGATGGCGAAATTGGTAGACGCGCCAGACTTAGGATCTGGTTCCGAAAGGCGTAGGGGTTCGAGTCCCCTTCCCGGTACTTTTTTTACTTCACAACCAAGACCAAAAGACCACATTCAGATATGGACATCAATAAGCTGATGAAACAGATGGGCCGCATGCAGGCGGACATGAAGACCACTCAGGATGCGCTGGCGGCCATGCCTGTGCAGGCAAGCGCAGGAGGAGGCAAGGTAGTGGTGACGGGGACGGCTGCAGGGGACATCACCGGGATAAAGATTGATCCGGCTGTCGTGGATCCCACCGATGTGGAAATCTTGGAAGACCTGATCCTGACTGGTGTGCGTCAGATGCTCACTGAAGGCCGCAAGGCCCAGGAGAAGGAAATGAAGAAGGTCACCGGCGGTATGGGATTGCCGCCTGGAATGGGTTTTTGAATTTCAGGCCCAGGAATATCAGTAACCGGTGCGTAGTGACCTGCGACTTTCCCATGCTTATCTCACTTCGTCTCGGCTCATTTTGTTTGCTGCACCTCGCGACAGCCATGGCCAACGCGCAGGAGGCCCTAGTGCCAGCCCAGCCCGGGGTTGAGGTCCCTGCAAAAAATCCGCCTTCGGCTGCACCAGCTATTGAGAAGCTGGATGCGCATCGTTTTCGTCTTGGAAAAATCGAGTTTAATCAGGCAGCGCGCACAGTGGAACTCCCGGTAGCGGCCAATACGACCGCTGGGCAGCTGGAATACATACTCGTCCACACGGAGGGTAAGGCGCATGAGTCATTGTTCACGACGGTGGTGAGCCCCACGGATTTCAATGTGGTCCTGCTGCTCCTGAACTGGAAGAAAAGTGACGCCATGTTTGATTTTTCTCAGCCGGAACGGGGCGGGGTGTTACGCGAAAAAGCGGAACACATTCCGGAGTCGAAATTGGAAATTTCATTGAAATGGATGGACGAGGCGGGCAAGGAACAACTGACGCCGGTGGAAGCATGGATCCATAACATCGAGCAGCGGGCAAAGATTTCGAAAGGACCATTTATTTATACCGGATCCTATGTCGGTCCGGATGGTGTCTACATGGCGCAGACCGGGGGCAGTTTTATCGCGCTCTACGCGGATCCGACCGCCGTCATCAATAACCCGCGCGCGGGGAATAGCTCAGATGACATCTGGATCCCTGATCCGGATATGCCCACAAAAGGAACGCCCATGACCATGATCCTGCGGGCTCCGGCGGCGAAGGAAAAACCGGCAGCGCCCGCCGCATCCGGCCCGGCCACAGCTAAGCCTGCGGCTCCTGCCCCAGCGGTGAAGAAAGCCCCGCCCCGCAAGAAATAATCAAACTGTATATCCATCCTATGAAACGCTCACTCTTTCTTGCTATCCTTTGCGGTAGCTTTGCGCTGCCGGTCCACTCGCAGGACGAATCGTTGCGTAATGAAGTCCAGGCCTCCATCGACCGGGGCCTCAAGTATCTAAAGACAAAGCAATTGCCGGATGGAAGCTTCGGAAGCCCGGACCAGCCTGCTATAACGGCGCTGTGTGTGAGCGCGGTGATGGGAAACCCTGCGCGGGACGTGGCTGGGATCCCTGTGGAGGCACTGAAGGGGTATGATTTTATCGTCGCCAGCCAAAAGGAGGACGGTCGTATTTTCACAGCGGGCCTGCCGAGCTATAACACCACACTTTCCCTGTCTGCTCTAAGCATGGCTACGACCGTGGAGAAATACCGGAATGCTGCGATCAAAGCCCGTCGGGCTGTGGTGGGCAGCCAATATGATGACGGCGAGAAAGGGAAGATGGATACGCCGTATGACGGCGGAATAGGCTACGGCAGCAAGCCTCCTACTGATATGAGCAATACACACCTCGCTCTGGAGGCTCTCTACAATGCGAGGAATCTCTTCCCGGACGATCCGGATGCGAAGAAGCGCGAGCCTCAACTCAACTATGCGGCGGCCATTGAGTTCGTGAGCCGTTGCCAGAACCTGCCCGCTACTAACAAAGAATCTTGGGTGAGCGGTGATGCAAAGAATAAGGGTGGCTTCATTTACCGGCCAGGCGAGACGAAGGTCGCACCGGAGCCGGGATCCCCCGAAGGTAAAGCCCTGCGTTCCTACGCCAGCATGAGCTATGCTGGTCTCCTGAGCTTCATCTATGCAGACATGGATATGAAAGACCAGCGGGTGGAGGCAGTGCGTGAATGGCTGTCCAAAAACTACAGCGTGGCCGAGAATCCAGGCCTAGGCCAGGAAGGCCTCTACTACTACTACCACACCATGGCCAAGTGCCTGAACCTCGCAAAACTAGACGTGCTCGAACAAGCGGATGGCAAGAAAGTGAACTGGCGGCTGGACCTCTCTAGGCAAATGTTCAACCTGCAAAAGGAAGACGGCTCATGGGCAAATGAGAACGGCCGCTGGATGGAAAAAGACAGTGTGCTGGTCACGGCCTATGCCATACTCGCTCTGGAGCACGTGATCCGTGGGCTCTAAGGGGAGTCGGCCAAAATTAAACAGCCAATCCTGCTGGACTTTTTGGCGGCTGACTACGTTCCGGTTCGGTTACAGATCGTGCCAGCCACAGGACCGGGGAATGATGGTCTACACGGCCCACAAGCCATCCGCCTGTCCATGGGTGCGGTGAATCCGAGAACGGGGCAGGGGGGCAGGGGAGGCAGGGGAGGGGTGACCGATTTTCCTTGCTTGCTGGAGTGGTTAAGCGCGTATGTTTTCTGCGCATGATAGATTATCCAGCGCTCGCGCGGCGAGTCATCGAAATAGAGATAGGGGAACTCCAGCGATTGCTGGAGCGGACTGGTGCGGAGTTCACCGCAGCGGTGGAGGCACTGCGCGTGGCAGCGGATGCCGGGCGCAAGATCATTGTCTGTGGCGTGGGAAAAAGTGGGCTCATCGCTGCTAAACTGGCGGCCACGCTGACCTCCACGGGAGCACCGGCGGTGGTGATGAATGTTCAGGATGCCTTGCACGGGGACCTTGGCATTGTGAATGACGGGGATGTGCTCATCGTCATGAGTGCCAGCGGTGAGACGGATGAGATTCTCAATCTCCTGCCTCATCTGCGGCGGCGGCAGTCAGTGCTCATCAGCATCACTGGCGGCCGGGAATCATCACTGGCGAAAGCTGCGGAC
>JAYVJI010000401.1:0-2609 GCA_043769435.1 Verrucomicrobiota bacterium | reverse complement strand
GCTTCCGATTCCAGATTTTGCCAGACCGTCGGGTCAATTTGAGACAGGGATTCCACTGAGCCCATCAGGCTTTCTGAACCGAAACCCAGCTCCTTAGCGGGCAGTTCGGGGAAATACTGGTGAGCCCAGCTACCGTCCTGAATGAGGCGAAACTTGATGTGATCGAGCATGGCCCCGCGCAGGAATGGATCGCTGGAGAAGGTTCCATCCCCCGCAGCGGGAGGAATCGCGATGCCATAAATCAGGCTGGGGTCGTATGCACCCATCGCTGCAAACCAGCGCTCCTGGAAGGCGGTAAAAATAGACTCGATGGTGGTGGTTTCCCTGCTGGACTGAGCGTGAGCAGGATTCCGGGCGAGACAGCCGAAAAGAAGAGCGAGAATGAGCAGAGAGCGCATGGCAGGGAACAGCTGCAGTTTGAAATAGAATGGACGGGAAATTTGGGAAATCATGGCAGGAGACCGGGTGCAGGGGTGTGGACGATCAGGCCTGTATTGGCGGCGGGGGTGGAGCGGGCCGTCAACTCATTGAAGAGAGGGTTTCTGGCGTTCGTCAGCTCATAACCATCCCCCAGCCCGTCACCATCCGAGTCCATCAGGTACCATGAGAAGCCGGAGTCCACTTCGGTGAAATCGGCCACTCCGTCGCCATCGGAATCAGTAGAGGCATTTCTGGCCAGGGTAGCGAAATCCCGAAGCTCGCGCCAGTCGGCCCGGGCGTCTGCATCGCTGTCGTAGGGGACGGTAACGCTGATCGCTGCCGTAGACTTTGAGAGGCCACCCGCGCCGTCGTTGGCCTGGGCTGTAAGATTGAACGTGCCCCACGTGGGCGGCTGCCACGGCCAGGTAAAAGGGGCGGCAGGATCGGACCCCAGAAGATAGCCATCATGAAGAAACTCCACGGGTCCAGGCGGGCCGTCGGCATCGGTCACCGTTGAGGTGAGGAGGACGGAGGAACCCAGAGGAACGGTAGAGGCAGCTGAGGTAAGGGTCGCGGTTGGCGCGCCCTGCGCGAGGTGGAGCCCAGGAACGACTTCAGGCAGCGTCCGGAACCATCCTGGGAGATTGAGAGCGAGGGCATCTCCGCTCAAGTGACGGCCAAAGCGAAGGAGCGAACCATCCTCGCGCCGGACGAGGGTGAAATTCCCTGCCGCGGTGAGGCCGACAGCGCCAGTGAAACCAGCAACCGATGCAGGCGTAGCTTTTTGCACGGTAGTGCCGTCTCCAAGCTGTCCATCCGCATTGATGCCCCATGAAAAGAGAGTGCCATTATTTTTCAAGGCGATGGAATGGCCGGTGCCTGCTGCTACTCCCACGCAACCCGTGACAGTCGGCAGCAGGAGCGGGCTCAAAACACTGGTTGTCGAATTATTCCCGATCTGCTTCGAGTTATTCCGCCCCCAGGCTCAAACGGATCCGTCGGTTTTCAAAGCAAGCACATGAAAATCTCCGAGTGCGATGGCAGCGACCGAACTGAGCCCAGGGATGGCGGTGGGAGTAAGAGTATTGACAGTATTGCCAAGACCCAGCTGCCCATAGGTGTTGTTACCCCAGGCCCAAACGCTCCCATCTGTTTTGAGCGCAATGGAAAAGCGGTTGGTGGCGCCAGGCGAACTATAAACGCGGGATACGCCACTGATGCCTGCGATGGTGAAAGGTGTGGTCCTGGTGGCCGTGCCACCGTCTCCCAACTGGCCATCCGCGTTGTTGCCCCAGGCACTAACGTTGCCACCGGTTACGGCAAAGGAAGAGGCATTGCCAGCAGCCACAGCCGCGACACCACTGAGCCCGGACACGGCAACAGGCGTGCTGCGGGAAGCAGTCACTGAGGGATCGCCCAATTGACTGGCCGCATTGCTGCCCCATGTCCGCACGGATCCATCTGCCATGAGCGCAACAGAATGCACCGCACCGGCAGACGCAGAAGTGATAGCAGGCAAGGCAGCGGAGACCGCAGTAGGGCGATCCAGATTCGTGGCATCGCCCAGACGCCCATCCAAATTCCATCCCCACGATTTCAGGACCCCGGCAGTATCCCAGACGAGGACATGGCCCGGCCCGGCGGAGAAATTGCTCACGGAAAGAGCCAAAGGGACTGGCGAGGAACGGAAGAGAGAAACTGGCTCCCCAAGAATGCCATTGGCGGTGCTGGCGCTATGGAGTCCCCAACTCCACACGGCACCATTAGTGCCGACCGCAAAAGTGGAATCCAGACCTGTCGAGATGGATGCGACGGAAGCGAGCCCCGCGACGGTAACCGGAGAGGTGCGGTCAATGCGGGTGCCGTCTCCCAATTCAGCATTTACGTTCTGACCGAATCCCCGGGCGGTTCCGTCGGTGAGCCGGACCACGGTGGATGCGTCACCCGCAGAAATGCCGGCAACTCCGGCCAGGCCCGCTACTGTAGTGGGAACCTTAACATTTGCGGCCCCGGGCAGTCCCAGCCTGCCGGAGCTGATGGCCCCCCAAGATTTGATAGTCCCACCAGAGAGCAGAGCGACAGAATGAACCGTTCCAGTGGCCAGTGCAGAGATGTTAGTAAGACCGCTGACCACCACGGGAACAAGCCGTTGCGTGGTCGTATTATCGCCAAGTTGTCCGGAAGTGTTG
>JAYVJI010000400.1:0-2834 GCA_043769435.1 Verrucomicrobiota bacterium | reverse complement strand
GAGAGCGGCGTTTATTCGCGGGTGGGCTCCGAGACTTTCCGGTTTCTCGGAATTCTGGGGATGCTTCTCGGTATGCTGGGGATGCTGAACTTTGGGTTGCTGTTGTTCAACCTCATCCCGGCCTACCCACTTGATGGCGGTCGCCTTTTTGCCGCTCTGGCGGAAACTAGAATGCCCCGAGCGCGGGCGATGCATTTAGCGGGCATCGTCGCGAGGATCGCGGCGGCGGCGATGGTCGGATGGGAGGTCTATACGACTTTGTTCAGGGGGGATAGTTTCTCGTTTCTGCTTCTGTTCATCGCCTGGCAAATCTGGCAAACCGCTGCGGTGCTCCCACAGCTGGAATGGACCCACCGGCGCTGGCGCTGAAGGGGAGTGCCGGGCTTGAAATTTTTTGCAGTCCAGCACTTGCATTTTCGCCAGGGTTGTGGCTTAGCAGGCAGACCGTCACGGAATTTCCAAGCGGTGTTTTGCCTCGTGGTGTAATGGTAACACAGCAGATTTTGATTCTGTCATTCAAGGTTCGAGTCCTTGCGGGGTAGCTTTTCCCCCTTCCTGAAGTGGAGTGGGCTGGAGGGATAGGAATAGGAGATAAGCTGAAAACCCGCCGGAAGCACGGCTTAAAGCGTGGCCACCACTCACAGCTCTCACAGCTGGCCGGCCACGGCTTTCATAAAACCGTCACTGAGTTTTGCCGGATAGTTCTGCGGGGTTAGTTCCTGACTGCGGGCCATGTCACGCAGGAAGAGATCGCGGGCCAGTTTTTCGACTGTAGCGGGATCACTGAATCCGAGATCGAATTCCCGGTTCACCCAGAGGCTGATACGGTCGAAGTTAGCAGAGCCGGCGCATGCCCAGCCGTCGAAAATGGCGGCTTTGACATGGGTCATACCCGGCAGCTGAAAGACGCGCACGCCGTGTTCCATGAGGATGCGCGCATGTGCCTTGACCGCAGACGTCATCAGGGGGCTGTCGCTTTCTCCAGGAATGATGACGCGGACATCGACCCCGCGGTAGCGTGCGCGGATCAAGGCGGCGATGAATCCGCTGTCGGCGAGGTAAGCATTTTCCAGCCAGATGCGTGACTGCGCACAGGCCGCTGCGGTGAGCCGGGCTTCTCCTATGTCTGAAGAGGGCGCGCCGCCGTAGAGGGGACGCACGAGGATCTCGCCACTGGCGGGTTTCCCTTTCACCGTCGGCAGGGGATGGCTAAGCTGACGCAGGGCGGTCACGGCCCAGGCGGCGTCCCCCGCGAGGCTGGTGAAGGCCCATGCGCGGTCGTAGTCCCGCTGCATGATGGCCACCACCGGCCCCCTCAGGTGGATCATCATGTCATGCCAGTCGTAGCGGTATTCGCGGCCTAGATTCATGCCCCCGGTCCAAGCCTGCTCGCCATCGATCACGATCCGCTTGGTATGGGTCGCCGTGAGGCCGGTCATACCTGCGGGGTGGACGCGTATGTTAGTGCCGGCGCGGAGGTAGTCCACCATGCTGGCTGGCGCATGGCTCCGGCGCTGGGGGCTGGCGGGGTCGCCTAGAGCGGAATTCAGTGAAGCCGCTTCATCAATCATGATGCGCACGGGCACCTCTAGGGACTTCTTTTTCAAAAGGTCGGCGATCTGGACTGAGTAGTCATCATTATCCCAGATGTAGAGTTGGATATCGATGCTTCTGCGCGCCTCCTGAATCGCTTTGATGAATTCCGGAAAAAAGGCAGCGCCGCCGATCTGGAAATCCACAGCAGCGCGGGTGAGGGATCGACCGGTGGTGGCGTCGAGCTTTTTTTCAAACGCAGCGCTGTCCATGGGCTTTGCACCGGAGAGGGGCGGCGGCGGGGAGGGCGGATGCCTGCGGAGGAGTCCTTGGAGCAAGGAACTGACGCCGTTCAGGGCATTGCCGACTCCGTGAAGAGTGGAGGAGACGGGGTTCTTCACCAGCGACCCTGCTCCGCTGCGGATGATGAGGGAAAGGATGCCGCGGATCGTTGTTTCAGGTGTCCGGGCGAGCAGGCTGGCCACTGCGGGATCGGGCGCTGGCAGATGCAGTGATGTCAAGCGGCCGCCGATGGGGTCGAGCAGGATGAACGCTGGTTCGCTGCCGGTTGAGATCAGGACGGGACGCTTGTGACCGAGGGCACGCATGGCCTCAGGCAGGAGGTCGGCGATGTCCATGCGCCGGCTGATGCGCAGTCCCCTAGGCCGTGAGGTGAGGGGAATGATGTCTGGTGTGCCATCGACCTGGCGGAGTGCCAGCATCTCACGGTCTGCTGCGACGATGAGGACGCCGCTGCGGCCTCCAGCAGGCACGAGCCGGGCGGCGATGCGGTGTGTTAGGGATGCCCACGCCGCCGGCCCCAGGACGGTGATCTTTTTGCCCAGCCGGCCCCACATCACTTGAGCGTCCGGTGTGAAGGTGATCGCTGCGGAAGCCGCGCGGCGGGCAGGCTCCAGCGAGCCGGAGGCAAAGGCATCGCGGCCTTTGATTTTGAATCGCACAGAAACGGTTAGCCCGGCATCATCCATGCGGGCTTCGATGCGCCTGCCTGCGGCGGCTGCGGCCTCCAGGCCTGCGGCATCCGGGTGACGGCGCGGCCCCGCGCAGGCGCACAGCAGGGCGCACAGCCCCGCGACCAGGGCTCCCGTTTCTCTGCTACTCCTGGCCATGATTTTCCGTCCATCGCACGGCATAGCGCACCAGTTCATTGCCACTGCGCAGATTCAGCTTGTCCTTTATATTGGCACGGTGCGCATCCACCGTCTTCACGCTCACCTTTAATTCCTCTGCTATGGCCCGCGTCCCCTTGCCCCTTCCTATCATTTGGAAAATCTCGAACT
>JAYVJI010000399.1:0-1572 GCA_043769435.1 Verrucomicrobiota bacterium | reverse complement strand
CCCAAGCCTTGCCCAGAGCACGGAGGGCCTCTGCTCTCCCCGGCATCCCTCCCTTGGGAGAAAGCTCCCAGGACAGCATCACCTCCACCTCGCTCATTACGCCTGGCCGCATAGCGCAGCCACCAATGAAAGCCAGGTAGGGAAAATCAGCATACTCCTGCCGCGCAGCAGCGCTCGCCATCAAGGCAGCACCATGGAAAAAGGCCATTCTACCCGCCACCCAGCGCCGCAGCGGCTTGCCGCGCTCGCCAGAGGTTAGCAGTTCCTGCCAAGTCCCGGAAGGATCCTGCTGGATTTTTATGTCCAGCGCAGCTAGCAGTTCCAGTGCCCCCGTTTGACTAGCTACCCCGTCCGTCAATGCCGAGATCAGGTCATTGATAATCTCGTCCGGACTAGAGTCTGTTGGAACAGGCCGGGAAGGCGTTTCTGTCACCCTCCTTCCGGCTTGTTCCGGAAGGAGGGGTGGGTTGCGGTGCGGGAAAAATCTCGCACCGAGGCCAGCTGTAGCCGCTAGCAATAGGGGCAAGAACTGCCTCACTGCAAAGAACCTATTCACACCCGGTAGTGGCGCTAAGGTGTACAGGAACCCTGGTTGGCGGAACCAGCATCCTTGTTGAAAAAAACAGTGCGCTCATATGCGACTTGGTTTGGATATGTCAGGGTTGCCAGATCGGGGAAGGAACTCCCATCAGGCACGGCGTAAGGATCAAAAACCGCGTAGAAGGTCGTGGTGTGCCCCGTGGACCATAAAACGATATTAGTACCGTCGTAGAAGTCATCTTTGGCCTGCTGCGCCTCTGCGAGTGTGTTATAACTGATGACAATAACTTGCTTTTGCTTCCAAATGGTTCCGTTTATGTCAGAGGCCGAACTCTCTGTCAGCGCCGGTGCCGGACTCGGAATGGCGCACATAGCAGCTGTAAGTCCGGCTGCACCGACGGCTCGTTTTAGGAAGCGCCGCCGGGTTCCGTAATTAATCCAAGCCTCTCCGGCATTGGCATTATTATTGCTCTTTCTTCTGCTTTATGGGTATTCATGGTGTTTAGTTTGGTTATCTAGGGGACTGTGCAGAATTACAGGAAATCTGCCGTCTGTCTATGAAAAAAATGAATGTTTTTACATTGAATCTGTCTTCTCGTGGCTGTGCTTTCTAAATCTGACCCGGCGCCAAGACCGGCGGTTTGCGGTGATGGATGAGCTGACAAAAGGACTAGCTGACAAAAGTAGCTGACAAAAGGACAGGCCCTTCTTTGATTGGCCTTTCTTTGATTATCCTTGATGGGCGCGCCGAAAGTGAGCGGTGGAATTTTCTCGCTCGATTGATCAAAAGTAATTTCGGCGTCCTCCTAAGTGATGAGGCGCTGAAGTATCTTGGGATGGAAGGCCGGGGGGACATCCGGGGGACATTCCCGGGCCAGAGGCGCACAGCTTCGCCGGCAGCGCTCACGCATTACGTATCCAAAACACTCAGCATCGTGCAGGACGGATCATGGAAGAAGCGCTGCATGTAGAGCCCGAACATAAATTCTATTTTCTCCAAGTTGTTCACTCCCATACAGTGCACGATGGCCG
>JAYVJI010000398.1:0-1859 GCA_043769435.1 Verrucomicrobiota bacterium | reverse complement strand
CATCCACGCAGGCAAACCATGGCTTCCGCTGCTGGAGTTGGTAGAGCAATTCCAGCACGCGTGTCATCGCATCATCGTTGCAGGTGATGTTGTCGTGGTAGCCCCCTTCCAGCGGCCATGTCTGCGGCCAGCCGCCATTGGGATATTGCGCGGCAAAAAGATAGTCCAACCCCCGGAGCACGCCTTGACGGCAGTCCTCGCGGCCTGTTTTCTCCCAGACTGCGGCGAGCAGGAGAATCTCCTCCGTCGTAGCCCCGTTGTCTATAGTGGCTAGGTAATGGGGCGGCGTGCCCGGCTTGCTTTGTGAGGTCCACTGCATGGCCGGCTTGCGAGGCCCTTTGGAATAGCCAAGGTGCTTTGACCAGCCGCCCACCGGGCACTGCCATGAGAGGATCACTGAAGCCAGCACCGCCGCCTCCGGAGTCCCATACCACGGCTCCCCGGGGTCCGCATCCGTGCTGAAATCCCCACCATCCGGCGCGGGCAAGGCTTCTGCCAGACCGGCGGCTTTCACTTCCTCCAGCAGAGCCTTTTCCAGCAGCGTTGCTGCCTCCTGCGAACGCTCCATGTAGCCCTGCCATGCCGCACGCTGCTCTGGCGGCATCGCTTCCAGCCGCTCCTTGGTGACCGCGTATCGCGGCAGCTCCACGCTGGATGCCGACGGTGCCGGGGCTGCGGCTCCCTTCTCCGCGCGGCAAAAGCCCAGCCCGGCCATGAGTGCTGTGAAGCAGGAAAATATTTTTCGGATGTTCATACATTCAGTCTCGGTATGATCAGCTGTCAGCGCCAGCGAATTCCTCAGGCTTGACCCTGAAATGCACAACGACGCGGACTATTAGTAAACTAAGTCAAGAACTCACAAGGGCGCTGCAGGCCCGGCGGCCACTTGTCAGAGTTGGAATGCCCGACTTCGATCCCACTGCCAAGCTGGAGGGCTTCAGCTATGAGGAAATGCTAACGCAAACGGTCCTAGGAGCGCTAGAGGATGCTGTCCCTGCGGAGTGGCCCGTGGAACTGGCTCTAGAGGGGGAAATGGGAAAAAGCCTGTTCACTTACCCGGGTGCATGGCTGGCCACCTTGGAACGCACCAAGGCGCGCGGAAAACTCAAAAAACTGCGCGTGGGCATCAGTGCCAACTACGAAAACGCCCGCGGTCAGGTCAAGCCGGATGCCCCGGCACAGCAGGCTATGAACGCCCTCATCAAAGCAGCGGACTTCATAGGCATCTCCTGCTATGCCAAGGTCAGCACTCCTCCAAAAGGGGAGGACTTCACCGCCGCTGTCCATCATTTTGCCGCTGAGTTCGCCGAGGCTGGCACCCCTATTCCGAGGGATAAGCCACTGCGGTTCACCGAAGTCGGAGTGGGTGGCGGCGGCTTTGACAAGGACTGGAGGCTCACGGTTCCCTCACCCACCGTCGAGGGCATGGCCAAAGCCGCGTTTTTCGGCACCGATGACGTGGCTAAAAATCCCTGGACGCGTGAAGACCTTCGCACCTTCCGCCGTCAGTGGCACGCGGCCGCCATGGACTTCCTCCGCACCCAGCCCGCAGACTGGAAGGTCACTTCCGCTTGGCTCTGGAGCTTTGGATCATGGGATGTTCACGGACTGGAAAAACAGGAATTTCGGGATGATACCATCGTGAGATTAATCCGCGACCCAACGACCGTGTCAAGCCTCGCTGAGCCGGAACATACGGACAACGCCCAACGGACAACGGACAACGCCCAACGGACGGGAACCCTGAATTGAACATACATCCTGCACCTGCTATGCCAGCTCACACAGACCCTAACCTACCTAACCTACAACGTGCCTTGCTTTCGCTGGACGGGCTGTCCGTGGGTGATGCGCTGGGG
>JAYVJI010000397.1:0-2036 GCA_043769435.1 Verrucomicrobiota bacterium | reverse complement strand
GCCTCAAGGGAAGAAGGAATGCTGGAAAGCCACTCAATGCGCCGTTTGGCACCCTGGATGCTGGGCATGCGGATGTCCTGAGCGCGGATGAGGCCGACGTTTCTCACACAGACCTCGCCCTGCACCACATCGCCAAAGCGCATCAGAGGCAGGGACACGGATGCAGGCGTGAAAATGAGACTGGCAATAGCGAGGTCGGTCTCATAGGTCGTATTGACGACGATTTGGTAACGGTCCTGGATTTCCGTTTCATTGACAGACCACTCTGTAGTCGTGACAGCCAGCGAAGGATCCGCAGGGCGGTAGGCCGTGGAAGAAGTCACCTGGCCCGGGCCATGCGCCGTGCCATAAGTGTACGCAGCAGCCTCAGGCACGGACGATCACTCAGGCCAAATCACCTCAAACGAGCCATCAACGCTGCATTCGGGTAATTTTAGGAGCACAGTTATGCTATCATTATCGAAAGCCAACCGAAGCGGACCATCAGCGTTTACGGCAACGGTCGTGCCATCTGCCATCGGTAGTGGTTTAAATTTGACCACGGGAACGTCAACCCCTGCAGGCCCGATGGAGACTTTTAGATTTGGGACGGGTGATTTATCGGAACGGCGCACGGTGACAATTCCAATATGTTTCACATTGCCCTGCGCGGGACCATTTGTTGGCACAGGCCACGTTAGTCGACATGGCCAGTCCGGTTTTTTCATTGTTTTATAGATGGTCACACCGCCATGGCTGACAATCAGCCGGCCATCTCCAGCTAACTGCTCGTGTTCAATTTTTCCGTCACTATCTAGTTTTCCCTGCACTGGCACCGCTGAGTCTCTTCCGAGCATTACCTTTGCACCGACCAGCGGGCTGCCCGAAAGATGCTTCACTGTCACAGACGCACGGGGTTTGCTTGCTGGCGCGCAAGCTACGAGTGTGATGACGCTTACCAGAATGGTTGGAAATAGTGGGTTCATGAGGTCATTGGCCGCGGCAGACGCAGTCGTGGGAACGGGTTTTTTGAGGGGTGAAGGTGAAGTTGTGGACATCTCCCGGATAGTAGGCCCCGCCAGTTGATCCTGCCCGCGAGTAGTAAGTAGCATCCGATCGCAAGTATTCACCCACCTTGCCTGTTGGATTGAGCGCAGAGCACCTCTGGAAAAGCGCATTGAGTTTTCCTTGCACATCCAGCGCTGCATCCTCAATTTCTCCATACCCTTTGCCGATTCCAAAGCGCTCGTGCCAATTGCGCCGGCCAGTGGGATCGTTCAAGCTCGCCCCCAGTTGTGCTCCCATTAGATTTGACGGCAAGTCCTCTATGGTAAAGGCGCTGCCGGACCAGCCGTCCCCTCCAATGCCGAATTTTTCTACATCATCCCGGATAAAATCCTGCAGCCCAGCCCCGCGACCTCCATCTACCATTTTCAACGCTTCCCAAAGCGGCCCACGAGCGCCCGTCAAGCGGGCGATGCCCTGATGGAATTCCACACCATAACTCGCCAGAGCCGTTAAGGAAGCGGCGATGCCGCCCGGATTAGATAAGCCCGGAGCGACTCTCCGAATTTCATTCTTCAGGAATGCCGCATACAGCGCAGACTGCATCATGTGGCCCACATCGATCCATCCGCACTTGCAGGAATACACGAACAGATTGCTGCCATCGTCCACTCCTCCCGTGCTGATGACTTCCGTCAGCACGCGCAGAGCCTTCACATTGGCATCAATGCTCGAAGGGCTCCCGAACGGTAATGATGAACTCGAATCCGAATCAGCCAATTTTTTGGCGACTTTCTCAAATTGATCACGAATGCGCTGCATGACAGCCGCTGGTCCCACCACTGAATTTGGATTTGGTGAAAGCCCCAAAACATCCACCTGACTCACCGGATTACTCCCCACCATCCCATAAAGGTTCACCCCTCCATTCTCCCCGATCGGATCTCTCGATGGCCACCGGCCGGCCACCGGGTCATAGAACCGGTAGCCGTAATAATACAGCCCAGTGATGCTGTCGGTGTATTTAGTGCTGAAGCGGAAGGGGTTTTCCA
>JAYVJI010000396.1:0-5319 GCA_043769435.1 Verrucomicrobiota bacterium | reverse complement strand
CCACTTCCTCCACCGTAGCGCGCCACAGCAGCCCGTTCTCCAGCACATTGGCCTTGTCGATGCTG
The DNA here is from genome assembly GCA_043769435.1 of Verrucomicrobiota bacterium. Classification (GTDB taxonomy): domain Bacteria; phylum Verrucomicrobiota; class Verrucomicrobiia; order Verrucomicrobiales; family V1-33; genus JAYVJI01. The sequence continues at coordinate 5,254 of JAYVJI010000396.1, read as the reverse complement.
GTGACGTGCCTGCGCCGACCCCGCGCAGAGCGGAATGCCACGTGGGCGATCCGCTCGATCTCGCTCTTTTTGTAAACCATCGTATCAATCGCGGTCATCTCGCCGTCGATCATGCCCCGGCTTTTCGGGCTGCCAAAATAAATGCCGCCCGTCAATTCCCGGACACACAACACATCAAACCCACCCTCAATGAGTTCGTTCTTCACCGGGCTAGCGTGGATCAGGCTGGAAAAGCAAACACTGGGCCGCAGGTTCGCAAAGAGCCCGAAATGCTTGCGCAACGGGAGCAGCGCGCCCCGCTCAGGCTGCTCATTCGGGGGCAGGTGCTCCCACTTTGGCCCGCCTACACTGCCAAAGAGAATGGCTCCGGCCTTTTCACAGGCTGCCACTGTCTGCGCCGGCAGCGCCTTGCCAGCCCCATCAATAGCGGCCCCTCCCACCAGCTGATGGTCAAAGGCAAAGGTCAGCCCGTGCATCGCCCCGGCGGCTTCCAACACCTCCAGCGAGGCGTTCATGACTTCAGGGCCGATGCCGTCACCGGCGAGGACAGCTATATTTAATACGGGCATAGTAAAGTGGTCGGTTGATAGGAAAAACAGTGAGCGGCCACAAGACAGGATTCCACCACGAATCAAGCGCATACGGCACAGGACTCTCTCCTTCACCACCCCCCTGCACCCACCGCACCCCAGCTTTCCAGAATGCCCGCGTTCCTGCCCAGGCCGGAGCCCGCCCCAATCCGATTGCGTATCGCCGGTGCCTCATTACAAAAGGGCATGGCCTTGCCTCCTTTTTCCAAACGCATCATCGCCCCCTCCCTCCTCGCTGCCGACTGGGGCCATCTGGCGGAGGAATGTTCCCGCGCCATCAGAGCAGGGGCGGATTGGTTTCACATGGACGTCATGGATGGGCACCTGGTCGACAATATTTCGTTTGGCCCTGCCTTTGTGGCCACCGTCCACCGCACCAACGACATATTTCTGGACGTCCATCTTATGATCGAGCGGCCCGATCATTTTCTGGACCGGTTCATCCAGGCAGGCGCGGATAACATCACCGTTCATGTAGAGGCACAGCATGATGTCAGGGAAACCCTGCGCAGAATCCGGGACGCGGGACTGACCTGTGGACTGGCCATCAATAACGGCACCGCATTCGCTGCCGTGGAGCCATACCTTGATCAGATCGACTTGTTCCTCGTCATGACCATCAACGCCGGATTTGGCGGGCAAAAGCTCATCCCCACCACGCTGGATAGCGTCCGCGCGGCGGCAGACTGGCGCACACAGCACGGGCTATCCTATCACATTCAGGTGGATGGCGGAGTCTACATGGAGACGCTGCCGCTGGTAGTGGAAGCCGGGGCCAATGCGATAGTCGCGGGCACCGCCCTCTTTGGAGCAGCGGACATGCAGGCAGCCATCACCGCATTCAGGAACTGGGAGCCGGCGCCGCATGGGTAATTTCCTTCACCGTTCACAGCAATATTTTTCATTTCCAACAGAGGCCAGTCCAGCCTAACCATCCATTTTATCCTAACTAATCATGTCCTCCCTCACCGCTAACTGGAGCCGCTTCTGCGGCCAGCATCTCCGCTATGAAGACCTCGGCGTCAGTCTCGACTTCAGCCGCATGGGCTGCGGGGATGCCTTCCTCACTGCCATGGAGCCCGCAGCCCGCGAGGCCCTAGCAGCCATGGCCGCACTGGAGGCCGGAGCGATAGCGAACCCGGATGAAAACCGGATGGTCGGCCACTACTGGCTGCGGACGCCGGCCCTAGCTCCCACGGACGCATTGAGGTCAGGCATTGAGCAGGACATAGCAGATGCCAAAGCCTTCGCCGCAAAGGTCCACAGCGGGGCGGTCCATCCCGCCTGCGGGGGGAAATTCACGCGGCTCCTCGTCGTGGGCATAGGCGGCAGCGCGCTGGGACCGCAGTTACTGACAGATGCCTTGGTGGAAACATGGCGTGCTCCCGTGCAAACACACTTTTTCGACAACACCGATCCTAACGGACTGGCCCGCGTCATTTCAGAGATCGGCGCGGACCTGCCCCGCACCCTCATCGTAGTCATCTCCAAAAGCGGCGGCACCCCGGAAACCCGTAACGGCATGCTGGAAGCCAAAGCAGCCTGCGAGGCAGCAGGTCTGGACTTTGCCCGGCAGGCCGTGGCCGTCACCGGAACCGCTGCCAGCGGTATTTCCAGCAAACTGGAAACCTACGCCCGCGAGCACAAGTGGCTGCACATTTTCCCCATGACCGACTGGGTGGGCGGACGGACTTCCATCATGAGCACCGTGGGCCTCGTGCCGGCAGCCATCCAGGGCGTGGACATCGATGCACTGCTCCAGGGCGGTGCTGACATGGATGCCAAAACACGGGGCACCCCCACAGCCTCTAACATGTCCATGCTCCTCGCCCTCATGTGGCACTTCGCAGGAAAAGGAAAGGGAGCCAAGGACATGGTCGTGCTCCCCTACCGCGACCGGCTGGTGCTCTTCAGCAAGTATCTCCAGCAGCTGGTGATGGAATCCATCGGCAAGGAAAAAAACCTCGCGGGCGAGATCGTGCACCAGGGCATAGCCGTCTACGGCAACAAAGGCTCCACGGATCAACACGCCTACGTGCAGCAATTGCGTGATGGTGTGAACAACTTTTTCGCCACCTTCATTGAAGTAAGGGATCCCCAGGGGCACACGCCCCCGCTGGAGGTGGAACCAGGCGTGACCTGCGCGGACTATCTCCAGGGCTTTCTGCGCGGCACGCGTCGCGCCCTTGCAGAAAGCGGCCGCGCTAACATGACCATCAGTGTGCCCCGTCTGAACCCGCACACCCTGGGCATGCTCATCGCTCTATACGAGCGGGCAGTGGGATTTTATGCTACCCTCGTGGGCATCAATGCCTACCATCAGCCGGGCGTGGAAGCAGGCAAGAAAGCCGCCGGGGAATTTCTGGCACTGCTCGCAAAAGTCCGCAGCACGGTGACCGGAGCAGACCGCACCGCTGAGTCCATCGCCACCGCCACCGGGCTGGACATAGAGGACGTCTGGCACAGCCTGACGCATCTCTCCTCCACGGGCAGCGTCCTGCGCCGCGCCGGTGCGGGGCCTGCGGAGGATACCTTCCGCCTTGCCTAATGAAGCGCGGTCTCACTCCAGGACGGCGTCAGGAATTGCTGGAGGCCGTCCGCCTCGTCTACGCAGACCTAGGCAGACAACCCATCGCCAGGAACTGCACCGGCCTAGCAGATTGTTGCCGCTTCCGCCTGACCGGGCGCACCCCGTTCCTCACACGCGGCGAGGCCATGGTCGCCGCAGAAGCAGTGCGCCGCACAGGCCGTAGCAAACTCCCGCCCGCTCCAGACGGAGCCTGTCCCCTCCTGAACAGTGATGGGAAATGCTCCATCTATGATGCCCGCCCGTTCGGCTGCCGCACCCATTTCTGCAAGGCCGCAGGCGGCCCCTACTCCCGCGCAGAAGTCCGGGATCTCATCCACAGGCTCGAGGATATCGACAGCGCGCTGGGCGGCAGCGGCGGAGTGAATCTCCCGGTCGCCATCGCTGATGCCATGAAGTAATCCGTCCGTTATGGCACGGCGTTTCTTCTTAGCTTAGAGACTCGGCCAGAACAGAAACAAAGCGCCGATCGCTGGGCAGGATTTTTGGCGGCTGCCACGGCCCCGGCGAAGCAGCATATCCCCATTCTCCTCAGTGAACTGCGAATTAATTTTGGCCGCATCCGAGGGCTCGCCCGGCAGGCAGAGCACCTGACAGCCAAATCCCCATCAAGCCCGGCAACCGTCAAGAAGGCCGTCCAGATAGTAGGAAATACCTTCCAGCGCGACCACATAGTCATTGCGCTCCACAGCCAGCAGGCATGTGCGGGCGTCCTCCAGCATTTTTTTGCCCGTCGCAGTAGCGCGCGTCACAGCACCCGCATAACTGGCAATGCCCGCCAGAACATTCAGATCAATGGGCTCCTGGCGAACGATAAGCTTATTCAACTGGCTGCGCTGCGCTTCCGTGGCCTCCTCCATGAGATAGAGGATCGGCAGGGTCAGCTTTCCTTTGATTAAGTCAGTGCCCAGCGTCTTCCCAGCCTGCTTTTCCTCACCGCAAAGATCGAGACAGTCGTCATATATTTGATAGGCTGTGCCGAGGAGGTCACCGAACTCCCGCATCTGCTGCTGCACCTCCTCACTGGCTCCATTGAGCCACGCCGCCAATTCCGTGGCCGCCGAGAAGAGGGCCGCAGTCTTCATGCGGATGATTTTAAAATACTCCGGAATGGTAAGCCCAAAATCAAACCGCCGCTGGGTCTGCAAAATCTCACCGGTGCAAACCTCATTCGAAGCGCGGGCGATCCGGCGGCTTATGTGAGTGCTGTCAAATGATGCAGCCTCTTCCAGCGCATGCGCGAAAAGACAATCCCCCAGCAGCACACTCAGCGAACTGCCCCACCGGGCCGCTGCCGTCGGCTGCGCGCGCCGGAGTTCCGCTCCGTCCATGATGTCGTCATGAACGAGTGTCGCGAGGTGGATCAACTCCAAGACCACCCCCAGTTTCTCATGGTCATCGCTGGCACCACCGCAGGCTCCGCCAGCCAAGAGAGTCAGCGCTGGGCGGATCCGCTTCCCGCTCGTACTCAGGACATACCCTACATACCCTTCAAGCGAGGGATCAAAGGCCCTAGCTTGCTCCCGGATTTTGGTTTCAACAGATACCAGCCTTTCCGCGATCAATTGAAAGGGAAACTCAAGAGCTGGAGGTGGATTAGTGCTTGTGAAAGTTTTCACAAGCGTTCAGTAAGACCTTCACAATGGCTGTCAAACGCAAAAACAGTTATTTTAGTTATTTCTGTCAATTCTGAAATAATAGCGGCCATGCTTCGCCCATCCCACTGCCTGGGATTAGCCACTGCTGCCGCAACGCCAGCCGGGCGGCTGGACGGACTATACTGGATCGTCAGCATAGCCTACTAATATGGCGCTTGCTTTCAGGTGGGGCTTCACTTCGTGCTCAACCCATTGGTCTAACACATTGTTTAGATAGATACAGATTCGGCTGCAACGGAGACACGATGCCGCCTTGCAGCGTTCCGCTCTCCGTTGCTTGCTAGGATCCTTCTTTCATCACTCCGGCGTTGAGCCCGCCCTGGATGAGCCGGTTCAGAATCCCGTTGGTGATACGGCGGCGGAACATATCCTGCAGTGGGGCGGAATGAGCATTTCGCGGCTCTATACATGGCATTGGT
>JAYVJI010000395.1:0-3255 GCA_043769435.1 Verrucomicrobiota bacterium | reverse complement strand
CAAAGCCATCGCCGCCGGAGCGCGCGTTTACGCCACGGCTGCGGGCAAGGTCACGGATGCCGTGGTCGCCGGAGCTTACCTCGTCGGCGAGACGCTCACCGCTGCGGCTGGAGACGGCTCGGAGCTGGAAATTATGCCGCTGAGCCCCGTGGTGAATCCGTAAGCGGTAAAGCAGAAAGTAGAAATCAGAAAACAGAAATCAGATTATGAAACACTTAGGCCATTTCCTCGCCCTCACGGGTGCCACCCTCGTCTCGGACACTCCGGTGCTCGGGCAAATCACGGTCGCCAATGCGGCACAAAACTATGCGGGTTCTCTCGCACAGGACGTGCAAGGCTACCTCGCCGGGCTTCCATCCTCGGATGAGAGCGCCATGCTTGAAATGCTATTCCCTGGAATGCAGACTAATGACTTCTTCCAGTTCGCGAAGGCGGACGATGAGGCTTACCTGACGGAAGCGGATAACAGCGACATCCGCGCAATCGGTGCCAGCTTCAAGCGCGTGCAATACAAGGGCACTCTCGTCTATGACGGCACGGTGCAGAAGGGACTCACCATGCGGGTGGATCACAAGACACTGCCGAAAGTCAACGGCGTGATCGTCGCTGGCTGGGAAAACCGCTACGCGGCCAGCTTGAAGAACCGCCTCATCCGAGTGGACATCGCCCGTGGCCTCGCCGTGGTGGATGCCGCTGCGGTGAATGCGGCCGTCACCTTCAGCGCCGCCACCAATCCGGACGGCTTGCTGCGGGCGCAAGCGCAGCTCAGCCGCGTGGCAATCGGTGATTTGGCAAACGTGCAAATGGTCATCGGCAATGCCGCATGGCAGGGCCGCCAGGATGCCTATGAGGCAGCGGGCCGTGTGAACACGGGAGTCGCTAACCACAGCGACTATGATGAGGCGATGCTTGCCCGCTACCTCGGCATCAAGAAGGTCATCATCCAAGACAGCATCAAGCAGACCGTGAAGGCGGGAGCCAAGGGCGACATGCTCGGCCTGGTGAACTACTCGTATGCGGTGACGGACAGCCCGATCATGGATGATCCATCTAACATCAAGCGCGCTTGGTCCCCGGTGACGGGCGGCGGCGAGTGGGCGGTCTCCATCCAGGAGAGCGCGGTCTACACCGACATCACCGTCTGGCACGAGTCCAAGATCTTCGCGCCGCAGACGACCGGCATCCGCAAGACCACCGTCACCATCGCCTGACCTAACTGACGCGGCGGGAGGTCCCATCCCTTCCGGCGCGTCACACCGGAAACCAACATCATGGCCACTAAGAAAAAAACATTCACCGCCGAGTTCGCCCAACAGATGGCGGATTCCTACTACGACGGCATGCGCCAGGCGAAAGTCACCGCAGGCCTGTCGCTCGCCGACGCCATCGAAGTCACCGCCCGCCAACGCAAGGAAGACGAGGCGAACAACGTGACCCAGTTCCTCGATCTCGCCGAGGCCGACCTTGAAACCCCTCTGGAGGCTTAAAGCTCCGGTCCGTGCGGCTCTCTGGGATTTGAGATCTGAGATTTCAGATTTGAAATGAGAGGGCCGCATCACCGGCGCTTTAGGCAAAGCGGAAATTGGAAAGCAGAAAGCAGAAATCACCATGACTTGGACACCTCTCACCCCTGACGATTTACTCAGCTCGATCACCTTTCGGGAGCGGGAGGATTTTGCGAAGATCTCCACGACGCTGGGTGTGCCGGACCGGGTGATCCCGTTGCTGGAAGATCTGGTGGCGGAGATCCGGGGCTACATCGCCACCTGGTCACCCAATACGCTGAGTGCGGACCCCACGCTCATTCCGCCGAGCTTCAAGGCCAAGGCTTTGAGCATCGCCCGCTGGCGCTTGCTCATCACCATCCCTGGCTACGATCCTAAGGAGGCGCGGAAGTTGGACTTCGAGAAGGCAGACGCCTTTTTCATGGCTGTGGCCAAGGGCCAGATCCGGCCTGAACCGGCGGATGACGCGATAGTCACCGGCGTGCCTTCCGAGAAACCGGCGGGCGTGCAAATCGTGAGCGGACCCGGTAGCCGGACGGGACGCGAGCGGATGGATGGAATCTAACTCAATGCCGATCACTGCCACAGTCATGCCGCTCAAAGATGCGGTGGAGCAAATTTCCCAACGCCAGGCGGTGGGGACGCGGCTGTCGTCTGCGGAGTGGGATGTGGTGCCAGCAGAGATCCGGCTGCGGACGATGTGGGCGGCGCGGCTGGAAGAGGAAAGAATCGCGGCTTCCATGCAAGCGAAGGTCACCCAGTTCATCGCACTGGAGCGGACGAAGTTAGAGGGTGGTGGTGAGGGGGTATTCATGGACCGGGGCCTGTTTATGGAGAAGATGCGTGCGGAATTTAAGAAGGCGGGCTACCGGCCTGATCCGAAGAAGAAGGGCACGCTGCAAGATTTTACGAGTTCCGGACGGCTAGGGCTGATCTGGGATATGAACTTGGCACAGGCGCAAGGGTTCGCACATTGGAAGTCTGGACAGAGCGCAGTGTCGCTGCGGATGTGGCCTGCGATGGAGTTCGTGCGGCTGGAAAGCCGGGTGGAACGACGGCTGTGGAATGTGAAGTGGAAAACCTTGGGCGGCACCTTTTACAAAGGCCCGTCCGACTACCCAGAGGGGCGGATGATCGCGCTGAAGAATGATCCGATCTGGAAGGCTCTCAACCGCTTCGGCGTGCCATGGAAGCCCTTCGACTGGGGGAGTGGCATGGGGACGAAGAACATCGGCCGCCGCGAGGCACTCGCCTTGGGCGTGGTGAAGGAAGGCGATGCGCCGCAAGCACCGGAGAAGGTGCCGTTCAATGCGAATGCAGAGGCGAGTGTGAAGGCGCTTCCTCTTGTGAGTCGCGAGCGGATGCGCAGCGAGTTCGGCGATGCCGTCCGGTTTGACAAAGATACAATTTTCCTCCAACGTGACACTACTGAAGCGAATGAATACCGAAAAGCCGACATCCGAGAAGAGCTTCGTGCGAGGGCCTTCGAAATCGCCGAGCGAGGCCGAGCTGAGATCCGCAGGCTTCGATCCGAAGACGATGCTGCCTCTTGGACACCCGGCTTTGACTCCGCTCTCTCCGAGCCGGAAATCCTCGCTAGCACGAGCGCTGTCGCGGTTGGAAGGAAGCTTCTCTATCACGAGCAATGGACTTCTGACGAAGAAGCCCTAGTTCTCGCGGGTATCCTTAGGAAGATACTGCCAGAGAATGTGGCGGTGGCGGCGAAAAACGGTCATGTCCACGCGTGGAG
>JAYVJI010000394.1:0-3093 GCA_043769435.1 Verrucomicrobiota bacterium | reverse complement strand
TCGCTTGCAAGTCGATAGCCAGTCGTCGCTCCAACCGACGGAACTCGTCCACGAAGCCTGGCTCCGGCTCGGGGGTGGGCAAGAGACACCGCCTCATTGGGAAAATCGGCGCCACTTCTTTGGAGCGGCGGCCCGCGCCATGCAGCAGATCCTTGTCGACCACGCCCGCCGTCAGTATGCGGCCAAACGCGGGAGCGGCAAGCCAGCGCTCGACATCGGCAGCGTCCTCGACCTCGCCGCTGATCCCATCCCAGAGACCATCCTCGCTCTGGACGAAGCCATGGGAACCTTTCGCGAGTCCTATCCCGAGGAAGCCGAAGTGGTCCTGCTCCGCTTCTTTGCCGGACTCAGCGTGGCCGAGACAGCCGAGGCCCTGAAGACCTCTCCGCGCCAAGTCGAGCGCCATTGGCAATTCGCCCGCGCGTGGCTCTTCGCGGCGCTGACTCGTCCCTCCTGATCACTCCATGTCGCCCACCCTCCCAGCCCCCTCACCGCAACGGCTCCGCGAGGTATTCGACGCAGCGCTCGAGCTGGAATCAGAAGCCCGTGAGTCCTTTCTAAAAGATACCTGCGGGCCGGATGCCGCGCTCCATACGGCGGCCACTAGCCTGCTGCGGGCCTTCCAAGCCAGTGGCGGATTTCTGACCTCCGCTACGCTGAGCCATCAAGGAGAGGCGCTCACCGAGGCCGGCGGGCTCCAGCCCGGCGATCGCATCGGCCCCTGTGAAATCACCGGAGAGCTAGGGCGGGGTGGCGGCGGCGTTGTTTATTTGGCCCGTCAGCACAGTCCGGTGGATAGGGAAGTCGCGCTGAAAATGTTATCAGCCACCCCCGATTCCCACCAAGCCGCCCAACGCTTTCGCAGCGAACAGCGCACCCTCGCCCGTCTCGAGCACGAGCACATCGCCCGGCTCTACGACGCCGGCGTCGATGCCCATGGTCGACTCTGGATCGCCATGGAACTCGTGAGAGGCGAGCCCATCGGTGCGTATTGTGATCGCTACGAGCTGAGCCTTCCGGCCAGGTTGCGGCTCATGGTCGCCATCTGTCGTGCCGTGCATCACGCTCACCTCCTCGGAGTGATCCATCGCGATCTGAAGCCGTCCAACCTCCTTGTCACCGGCCCGGCGGCTCAGCCCGTGCCCAAGATTATCGACTTCGGGATCGCGCGGGCCATGGAAAATTCCGAGGACGAATGCCCAACCCTGGCGGGTGTCCTCATCGGCACGCCCGCCTACATGAGCCCGGAACAATTTGGCGATGGGAGTGGCATTGCGATCGATGCCCGCACGGACATTTATTCGCTGGGGCTTGTCCTGTTCGAGATCCTCACCGGCGTCCGTCACCGGGCGACGCCGTCCGCCGCCTCTGCCGCACTCCACGCCGCTCGCGCCAGCGCCAGCGCCATGGATGAATGGACCGCCCCCGCGCAACGCTTCGCCGCACTTCCTCAGGAGCAACAGTCGCGCATCGCCATCAGCCGCCAGACGGATCCGTCGGCCCTGCGCAGATTCCTGAGCGGTGATGCCGGCCGGATCATCACTCGCTGCCTTCAGCGGAATCCGGTAGATCGCTTCCCGTCCGCGGAATCGCTTGCGGTAGATTTGGAGAACGTTCTCGCGCATCGCCCACTGAGTTTTCGGAAACCCGGCTGGACCTATCCCGTGCGAAAATTTCTCCGCCGCCACCGCATCGCCGCCGCCATCACAGCGCTCGGACTCATCGCTGCGATGGCGGGACTAGGCGTCGGCCTTCATTCCCACATGGCCCGGCTGGAAGCCGAAGTCCGTGCCCATGCCGAGGCCACCCGCGCTGAGGAAGAAGCAGCCCGCGCTCTGCGGGAGGGGCGCAAAGGCTACCTCATCACCGAAGCCATGACAGGCCTCTTTCGCAATGCCTCAGCCGACTTCGGTCACTCCACAGCACGCACCGTCCGCAGTGTAGTCGAAGCATGGACCGCAGGCTTACCAGACTCCATCACGGAAGACCCCGAGGTCGAGGCCCTCGTGCGCCTCTCGCTTGGCAATGCATGGAATGGTTTTGGCGAGCCTGAGAAAAGCCGCCAGCAGTTTGACGCCGCCGTGGCCCTGCTCACAGCGCCATCCCCTCCATTCGTGCCCGCAAGAGCCTTGGCCGAATTGAACCTCGGAGTATTGGCTTTTGAGCGCCGAGATTTCGACACCGCCGAGGCCCATCTCCAACACGCACGACGTTTCTTTCAAGCTGCCGGCAGCTACTACACCGGCGGCCTGCTTCGCGCCGAGTTATTAATCGCCGGCCACCGCACCAAGCTCAGACAAACGCCAGAAGCCACCGCCATCGCCCGCCGCGTCCTCGATGAAGCCGAACGTCTCTTGCCCCGCGACCTCGAACTCCAAGCCCGGGCCCACTGGCAACTGTCCCGCGCCGCGAAGGTCGCAGGCGATCTCATAACATGGGACCGCCATCTCCGCCGCCGTTTGGAACTCACCCTCCAGGATAAAAACGCCGTGCCCACCGTCCTCTTGGAAGCGAAGTTCGATGTCCTCCGCGCCGACTACATCGCCACCCCAACTGACAACAGAACCCTCGCCGCCTTGGACAAACTCCTGACCGACTACCAATCCCTCACCAACCCCGGTCATCCCACCCTCCTCGCCTTCCGGGCCGACATCGCCGAACTCCTCGCCGACACTGGCCACCCCGCCGCAGCCGCCGAGCGCTACCGCGCCCTCCTCCATCAGTTCCCGGATGCCGCCTCAAGCGTGGAGTGGCAACAATCGCTGGATGGACTACCGTGAAAAGCGGCGAGAACTCGACGAGGTTGCACACTGCGCGTCCGATCCCTGGACGGGTCCACAGCCATATTGTCCACAAGGCCTACTTCCAAATGGAGTGCCTTCTCTAAATATATGATGTGCCGACACTCTTTATTTTTTCGTTACCGTGAGGGGTCTGAATGGGGCGTCGCGGCAGCGTGTATTCGCACGGATGATCCTCTTGCCGAGGAAGCTGGCCCGCGCCAATGGGGGGCGGCACATCATGAACGCGACCTCTCCATCACAGTTTCTTGCAAGGACCGTCCTGGTGTGGGCAACGGCTGCGCTGGTCTGC
>JAYVJI010000393.1:0-10100 GCA_043769435.1 Verrucomicrobiota bacterium | reverse complement strand
CCACGCGTTTGTTCCGGCGGCCCGCCACTGGCACCTCGCTGCCGCTGGTCACTATTGAGCGGTCCCGCTGGAAAAGTTTTTCTAGGCAGATGCCAGCGCTGGCTTTATGGGTCTTCCTGCTGGCGCTTTCCATTCCCGCGATGCTCCATCGGCGCTACTGGAATCCCCGGATTCTGGCACTTTTTCTCGTCATTGGATTCAGCTTCTTTTTCTACTTTATCTTTGGGAATGACCGCATGCTCTATGCCGCCAGCTGGACTCCGCTGGTCATCGTATCCATCGCTTCAGGGGTGTCCTTTCTAAAGCTCCCGGGCCGCCACACTGCTGCGGTATTGGATACCAGCATCGCCGCTTTTGCAGCGCTCCAGATCTATCGCACCGGCCAGTTTTTCCACGAAATAGCCACCCTCGCATCCTCACGTTGAGAGCGAATAACTGACTGGCTTCCAGCGGGGCAGAAACCAGAAACGAGGCAAGGCGCATACTCCACTTGCGTGGTGCGGGGGGAGGGGGGATAACAGTTTTTCCTCCTATGGCCACAAAAGCAAAACATTTCCATTTCATCGGCATCTGCGGCACCGCGATGGGTGCCGTCGCAGCTGCGATGAAAGAACGCGGGTATAAGATTACCGGCAGCGACAGCGCTGTTTACCCGCCTATTTCCACCTTTCTCGAAAGCCGAGGCATCAAGCTGGAGCGGGGCTACCGCGCTACTAACATTCCGGAAAAAGCAGACGTCATTGTGGTGGGGAATGCCATCTCCCGCGGAAATGAAGAGCTGGAGGAGGTGTTGAACCGTAAGCTGCGCTACGTTTCCATGCCGGAAGTGCTGAAGGAACATTTTTTGCGAGGGAAGCGGAACTATGTGGTGAGCGGCACCCATGGAAAAACCACGACGACGAGCCTGCTGACATGGCTGCTGCACGAGCGGGGCAAGGACCCGGGCTATCTTATCGGCGGTGTGCCGCGGAATTTTGATGGCGGAGCGAAGTTCACTGAGAGCGATTTCTTTGTGCTTGAGGGCGATGAATACGACACCGCGTTCTTTGATAAGCGGTCCAAGTTTCTGCACTACCTGCCGGAGGTGGTCATCGTGAATAACATCGAGTTTGATCACGCGGATATTTTTGAGAACCTAGAGGCCATCCGCAAGAGCTTCCGGCTCCTACTGCGGGTAGTGCCGCGCAACGGGATGGTCTTTGCAAATGGGGATGATGAAAATGTCAGGGACGTCATTCAGAACTGTCCCGCCCCCGTGCTGAAGGTAGGACTGGGAACGGAAAATGACCGGCGCATTTCGGACGTGGTGTACAACGAGGACTCTTCAGCCTTCACGATCAATGCGCAGCGTTATATTGTCCCGCTGAATGGGGAATTCAACGTGAGGAACGCGGCCATGGCAGTCTGTGCCGGCGAGTTTGCCGGCCTTGCACCTGCACGGATAGCGAAGGCGCTGCTGGGCTTCAAGGGAGTCGCCCGCCGCCAGGACCTGCGTGGGGAAGTCAACGGGATCCGGGTGATCGATGACTTTGGCCATCACCCCACAGCCATACGGGAGACGACCACCGGCCTGCGCCGCCGTTACAACGCCACCAGCGGAAAGCTTATCGCGATTTTTGAGCCGCGGAGTAATACCACCCGCCGGAAGATTTTTCAGAAGGAGCTGGCCCTCGCCTTGGGAGCCAGCGAAGTCATCGTTCTGGCACCCGTCGCGGATCCTCACAAAGTTCCGGAAAATGACCGCCTAGACATCCAGGTCCTGATCAGCGACATCCGGACCATGGGCAGGGAAGCATTCATGGAGGAGGATGTGGATAAGATCGTGGCCCGTGCTGTGGCTCATGCCCGGCCTGGCGACAGCATCGTGGTCTTTTCCAATGGTGGCTTTGGCGGCATCCATGAGAAGTTGCTGGCGGCTCTGGCTATCATCCCGCCCGCCTGAGAGGCCATGGCTGCGCGTCTGCTCTATGCCACCGGCGCGCGGTTTGGCGTCACCGGCCTAGACCTGACATCCCGTCAGGACCTCCTCGCTGCGCATAAGGCCGGCGTGCTGGGACTGGGTGTGGGCTTTGCCAATGAACAGAGGGAGGTCCCCGGGAAATACATCCGCTCGCTTGCCTGTCATCCGGTCCGGTTGCTCAGCGCCCTGAGCAGCGAGCGCTACTATGGCGCCAAGCGCCGCTATGCAGACTGGATCTCCTCCCGGGAGCTGGCCAGCGGCTCCTTTACGCTTTTTCATGGCTGGTCCGGGGATTGCCTGCGCAGCATGATCGCCGCCCGCCAGCAGGGTCTGGCTACTTTTTTGAACATCCCCACATGGCACCGCAACAAAGGTCACAACAAGCCGTTCGAGACCAGAACCGAGCGCGAGACCCGGTTCAGCCAGACCGCGCGTGGCTGGCGCGCATGGGCAGACCGGTTGCCCATAGACCGTCAGCGCACGCTTCTGGAGTATGAACTGGCGGACCGCATCTTGGTGCAGTCCACTTATGCCGCCGAGACCTTCCTAGCAGAAGGCATAGCACCGGAACGCATCGTCTGCGTGGCCCGGGGCGTGGACGCTCACCGCTACCGGCCCGCAGAGCAGCCGCCGGAAAAATTCCGCGCTATTTTTGCAGGCGCGCTTATTCGCCGGAAGGGCGTACACCACATCCTTGAAGCATGGCACCGGCTGGCACTGAAGAATGCGGAGCTGGTCCTCGTCGGAGCCATTCATCCGGAAATAGAACCTGCTCTGCGGGAATTCAACAGCCCCAGCGTCATCATTAAAGGGTTTAGCCGGAAGCTGGAGGATGAACTCCGGACCGCCAGCGTTTTTGTATTTCCCAGTGAATGCGAGGGCTGGGCGAAGGTCACCTTCGAAGCCATGGCCAGCGGTCTGCCTATGATCGCCACGCGTGAGAGTGGAGACAGTGTCATCGAGGGAAGGACCGGCTACCTCGTTCCAGCCAATGATGTGGACGCCCTGGCGGGGGCACTGCAACGGGCATGGGAAAACCAGGACCTGCTGCGCACGATGGGCCTCCATGCCCGCCAACGCATGGTAGACGGCTACACATGGGAGCACTACCACCAGCGCCTGGCCGCCCTCTGGCTGGCCGCCGCCCGGTCCTGACTACCGTGGCCGGGGAGATTCGATTTTCGACTTTTCCTGCCAGATCCGGAACTGGTCGGGCGAGAGGATTTGCTGGACCTGCGCAGCCTCCTCCTCGGAGAGTCCGCTGCGGAAGTCACTGCCAGACCGGGCTGCCTTCGCCGCGAAGAAGGCGAACAGCCCGTCCTTTTGAGATTCTGTCAGGTGCAGGGCGCTCAGGTTGCCTAGCTGATAGTTCGCGTAGTTGGCCTGCCGGTCGCGGCTCTCCGTCGCGCAGAATTCAGCATATGCTGTAATCTGGTCGCCACCGAGGACCGCATTGATCGTCGCATGCATTCCATCTTCAGCAGCCTGCAGGGAAGCCTCGCTGGGGCGGGATTTTGTCTCCCACGCCGCAGTGAAAGCCGCCCTCTTGAAATTATCAGCATCTAGCATCGCCCCGGCTACGACAGTCACCTGATTTTCGTTCAGTCCAAGCTGCTGCTCCAGCGCGATGAGCCGGGCCTCCCGGTCAAGGCGGCGCTGATCTTCCCAGTGTTTTTTGAATTGATCCTCGCCTGGCTTGCCTTGTTTGTTGACGGGCAAAGGTTTCTGCTCCGGGGCACTGAGACTGGTGCCCGGTCCACCCGCTATGGCGACAGGCGCTGCCCGGCGGTCGGGCCCGCCGGCTCCCAGCCGCAGGGTGATGACCTCATTCCGCGTCTCCAGTTCCCGTATCCGCATCGCCTGCATGCTCACCGGCACGGCAGCCGCAGTAGTACACAGCAGAGCCACCTGCGCACGGCTGAGCGCGGTCGCCTTCAGAAACAAACCAGCGAGAGCCCCATGCGCCGGCAGCGAGGCCGCTGCGGAGGCGGCCTGTGCCGCCAGGCTCGCCGGAGCTGCCTTTGCTCCCATGGGAATGAGGGTAGCGGCCAGGGCAGGCACTGTCATGGCCACACCTCTGCGCCGGAAGAGCTGATGCAGCTTATCCACGGCCCTAGTCACCCGCTTCCTAGCCGCCTCTTCAGTAGTCCCCAGCGCGGCACCGGTGTCCCGCAGGCTCAGCCCCCGCATGAAGCGCAACAGAATGGCTTCCCGGTCTTTTTCTGCCAAGGAAGAAAGCGCATCATCCAGTAATGGAGCCAGCGTGGCGGCCCGGTCCGCCTCTTCATCGTCAGGGGTAGTGCGCTGTATTTCCATATGTTCTGAGTAAAGTCGTTCGCGGCTCACACGCCGGGCTTCATCCCGCTGCCGGCGCGAGCATTCCAGCAATGTAGACTTATAGAGCCAGCCTCCCACCGTGGCCCGCGCACTCAGCCATGGTGCCTTGCGCGCCAGCGCCGCGAAGACGATCTGCGAGATCTCGACCGCCGCAGCATCGCTGCTCAGCTTACGCCACGCAGCCCCATAGACCATCCCCTGATGTCGCTCGACCAAGGTGCGAAACGCAGACTGGCTTTGGGAGGTCGCAAACTCGCGCAGGAGTATGGCGTCTGGAGTAGTGTCATCCATGATGAGCGGGCAGGCAGTCGGGCGTGCGGTTGGAAATAGGAGAAATTGTGTTTTCTCTATTCTGCCGCCCAACCGACTTGCGGACACTTGTTTTTACCTGCGCGTCAATTCCCCCTACTTTTTCTCCGGGTGGACCTCTTTCACAGCCTCATGTCCCGCCTTCCCGGCCCCATGCTCCCCGGCGTGAGCCCCAGGCACATGCTGGTTGAATTTTTTGGTTTCCTCATAGGTCTGCTGCTCGCACGCAGTATTGGCGGCGAGGGCAACAGCAGTGATGGAGAGAAGAACAGTGCGGCATTTCATGACTAGGCTACCCAAAAACGAGCACGCTTCGTGCGCAACCGGAGATGTCCAGTCGTCAGCGCTCTTATAAATAGAGTGGTTATGGCACTCATGATAATAATGCTTGCGCAGATATTTAAAATGTGTAAATTATAAAGATTATGCAAAGCAAATACACGGCCCTGATGATTTTTTTGACCAGCTTCAGCTTGCGTGCAGCAAGCATGGATGTCGCTTTTTCCCCGGGAAATGCAAAAAGTGATCCTGATAACCGTGGTTCCGTCATCATTTCCGGGCAAAGCACCCGGCCCGTGATCAAAGTCACCCTGCAGGGACGCGGCTACGCTTTTCCCGATGATCCACGGCAGACTTTTGGGCTCGGCGTGGGGACATTCCAGGGAAGGCCGGTCTTTGAGTTGAGTCAGGGACTACCGCCTGACCGTGCAGGCAGCACCGTTTACCATCAGGGGCGACCAGATCAATCCCCGGCCTCTTACTTGGCCTTCCGCTTTGAAAATGTGGCGCCCGGCACCCTCTTTCAGGGCGTGAAACTGGAGTTCAGTGATCTGAATTTTGTCCGGTCCAGCAGAGCATGGGCGGGCACCAGCGCGGACGGGTTTTCCCTGGCCACCGCCTTCAACATGAACACAAGCGGCCAAGCAATGTCGCTCACGATAACGCTGCCGGACTTCAGGGAAATCGACGGCGGCACTACCGAAGTGAGGCTGTATGGAGTCTACGGGGTGGATTCAGGAAACTTCAGCAACGTGCGCCTGGCAGGCAATATCCTGGCACCAGTGCCTGAGCCATCGGCCCTCCTCCTGACAGGGCTGGCAGCTGGAGCCAGCTGCTTCCGCCGCCGCCGTGCTGCGATGACCTGCGCTTAAGCCGCAAAGCCGCAAAGCTGAGGCCAACCAAAAAGCCACCCCTTTGCGTCTTTGCGTGAGCCCCCTTCTTTCTCTTTGCATCTAGGCGTCTTTGCGTGAGGCAATCACAACACGCCGCCCCATCACAAGCCGCCGCCCCGCGCCGTTGGCGCTGAAGACAGCCGGACTCGCGACGCACTGGTGCTGAAATCATCCACCATAACCCATCCCTCCTTCCGCAGCCCCAAAGGGGCGAGATATATCAACCTAGGGCAACGCCCTGGGTTCGATGCCCTAAGAAATCCCCAGCCCTGAAGGGGCGCCCCGGCAGGAAAGCAAACAAAAGCCCCCGCGCTCCGAGGGCCGGAACACGGGGGCTTTGAATTTTCCTGAAGAGTGAGATTACTTGATCTCGACCTTGGCTCCAGCAGCCTCGATCTTCTTCTTGATTTCCTCGGCTTCAGCCTTTGGAATACCGGTCTTGAGCGCCTTGGGGGCACCTTCGACGAGGGCCTTGGCTTCAGCGAGGCCGAGACCGGCCACTGCGCCGCGAACTTCCTTAATGACGGCGATCTTGTTAGGGCCGCCTTCGACGAGGATCACGTCAAACTCGGTCTTCTCCTCGACGGGAGCAGCAGGTCCAGCATTGCTGGCTGCGGCCGTGGGAGCAGCAGCGCTGACGCCCCACTTCTCTTCGAGCGCTTTTACCAGTTCGGAGGCCTGTAGGATAGTGAGGCCGCTGAGGTCTTCGACGATTTTATTGATATCTGCCATGGTATTGGGTCAGTGTCACCGTTCTCCGGAGCCCCGGAAGGATTGAGCGCAGCAGCCGCTGCACCGGTGAGGAACTGGGTTGTGTGTTTCTTGTAGTTTCGATTTTGGTTGTTTCTAAGGCGCTGCCGGTGAGGGCAGCAAATTTTATCAGGCCGGAGTGGCGTCAGCAGCAGGTGCCTCTTCCGCGGGGGCAGCAGGTGTGTCGCCCGCAGGAGCAGCAGGAGCTTCCTCAGCCGGGCCGCTTGATTTGGTGACGTGGGCATTGATGACCCGCGCCAAGGCGCTAGCCGGAGCATTGATGACACCGAGGAGCATGGAGAGCATGTTCTCACGGCTTCCGATGGCGCCCAGTTTTCCGACGGCGTCGGCATCCAGCAGGGTGCCATCTAGGACGCCGCATTTGATGACGGGGCGCTGGAATTCCTTGGTGGCACCGGCGATGACCTTAGCGGCTGCGCAGATGTCTTTGTCACCAAAGACCATCGCGGTTTGGCCTTTGAGGTCCGCCTCGAGTTCCTTGGGGTAGTTTTTCTCTGCTCCGACTGCTTTGACGTAGCTGTTCTTAGTGACGTGCAACTTCGCTTCCACGCCGCGCAGGCGCTTCCGCACCTCATTGAACTGCGGCATGGTCATGCCGGTGTAGTCCACGAGGAACATGTAGGGCGCGCTTTCAAGGCGCTGCAGGAGCTGGGAGGTGATGGCTTTCTTGTCTGGATTCATATCGACAGAAGTAGTTGAAGATTAGGCAGGGGTGCTGAATTAGATGTTCTTGGCGTACTTCAGGAAGTCCACAGCCAGAGATGGCGTCATGGTAGCGGTGACGTGCATACTTTCGACATAACGGCCACGCGCCGAGGCGGGCTTGGCGCGCCAGACGCTTTCGATGACCGCAGCGGCGTTTTCGGACAATTGCACCGGAGTGAAGCTGACCTTGCCGACTGGCACGCTGATGTTGCCATTTTTGTCGAGTTTAAAGTCAACGCGACCAGCCTTCACCGCTTTGACAGCAGCGGCGACGTTGTCGGTCACGGTGCCGGTTTTCGGGTTGGGCATAAGCCCGCGAGGTCCAAGTTGACGACCGAGTTTACGGACTTCGGTCAT
Organism: Verrucomicrobiota bacterium; assembly: GCA_043769435.1. GTDB lineage: Bacteria > Verrucomicrobiota > Verrucomicrobiia > Verrucomicrobiales > V1-33 > JAYVJI01. Next base: position 2,489 of record JAYVJI010000393.1, on the reverse strand, counting down.
CGCTTCTGGGGTGGCTACGGCCACATCGAAGCCGACGAAGCCTTCCACGACCCGCTTGATGAGGTCCTCGTAGCCGACGAATTCCGCGCCTGCTTCTCTGGCCGCCTCTGCGGCGGCACCGGTGGCAAACACGAGTACCGTGACCTTCTTACCGGTGCCGTGCGGCAGCGGGCAGGTGGAGCGGATCATCTGATCGCCTTTTCTGGGATCGACTCCCATGTGAAAGGAGAGGGTGACACTCTGGTCGAACTTGGGAGCCGGGAATTTCCTGACGGCTTCCATGGCTTCTTCGATGGTGTGCAGCTTCCCGGGGGTGGTCAGTTTGACGGCGGCCCGGTATCTTTTACTTCTTTTTGATGGCATAGTTTTGGCAGTTATGGCGGGGAATTCAGGCTTATCACGGCCCGGTTCTCCTCCTGCTTGGTTCGTTGTTTTTGTGGAGCAGCACCGGGCGTGTATTCACAAATCCGGCACTGAAAATATTCGGTCAGGGCTCGATGTCGATACCCATTTGACGGGCCGTGCCGGCGATGATCCGGAATGCGGCCTCTTCGCTGTTGGCGTTGAGGTCCACCATCTTTTGCTTTGCTACAGCGGCTACCTGAGCTTTGGTGAGACGGGCTACTTTTTCCTTGTGAGGAACTTTTGAGCCGGAGGCGATTCCTGCGGCCTTCTTCAGCAGGAGGCTAGCGGGCGGCTGCTTGGTGATGAAGGTGAAGGATTTGTCTTTGTAGACAGTGATGACCACAGGCAGGATGTCACCTGCGGCTTTTTGGGTCTCTGCATTGAATTGCTTACAGAAAGCCATGATGTTGACACCGGCTTGACCGAGGGCAGGGCCGACGGGAGGAGCTGGATTGGCGGCGCCGGCGGGGATTTGCAGCTTGATAGTTTTGATGATTTCCTTGGCCATGGGACTGGGAAGAAGTTAGACGTTTGTGGTGTGTTTGTATTTTGGGAGCAGGGCTGCATTTGCCGGTTTTTCCAGACTCCGCTGAGAGACAGTAGAGAAGGCGGAATCGGGAACCCGGCATAGGCACCCCGGAAAGGGAAAATTATTCTGCTTCGGCTTTTTCAACCTGCCAGAATTCCAAGTCGACTGGGGTGGAGCGCCCAAAGATATTGACGGATACGCGGAGTTTGCCCTGCTCAGGATCTATCTCCTCCACGGAACCTGTCTGGGACTCGAAGGCACCGTCGTTGATGCGGACGGTGTCACCCACTTCAAAACTGATCCGTGGCTTGACGTTTTCTGAACTCTGGCGGATCTGAGCGAGCATTTGCTCCACCTCCTTGGCGCGCATGGGGGTGGGCTTATCCCGGGTTCCTGCGAAGTTGATGACTCCCGGCGTGTCTTTAATGAAATACCATGAACGGTCAACGATCTTGCCGTTGTCGTCCAGCATCTGCATATTCATGAGGAGGTAGCCGGGGTAGAATTTCCGGCGGGTTTCCCGGGTCTTGCCTTTGCCCCCCTTTCCTGTCGTGTCCCGGGTGACCTCGGAAACTCGCTCCATGGGGAGCAGCACTTCGTAAACGAGATCACTCATTTCTTCAGTTTTGATGCGGCGTGTGATGTTTTCCACGACCTTGAACTCTTGGCCGGAGAGTACGTGGATCACGTACCACTGGTCTTTGGCTGCTGGTATGGCTCCCATGATATTATAAAAAAGTGCGGAAAGAAGCAGTTTGGCTGGAATCAGGAAAGCCCCTGCACGAGGAGGCCCATAACACCCGACATGATGAAGTCCCAAAACGCCACAAAGGCTCCCAGAAATACCACCGCCACGATCACAATCACCGTATTGTCAGTGAGTTCCTTGAATTTACGGAACCCGCTCTCCTTGGCATTCCATGGCCACGATGTCTTCTTCAGCTCAAGGCCTACTTCTGAAATAAAGCTGCGAATTTTGGAAAACATGGATGAATACGAATGAAATGAACCGGAAAACCGGAATTTAAAAAAAAAATGGCACGCCAGGAGGGACTCGAACCCCCAACCAACGGTTTTGGAAACCGCTACTCTACCATTGAGCTACTGACGTGTGGATGCCTCCGGGTTAGCGGGGGTAGCCACGTTGCGGTGAGCTTGGCGCTTGTCAAGCGCCGCTCGTCAGAAGATTTGTCTTTGTCCAGAGTGGTTCGCGTAGCATCGAACGCCGATTGACGCCACCGCCCGCGCATCCTAAATTCACCCCATGAAAGACCTCACGCTTTCACTGCCTGCCGATTCACTCATCGGAGTCCGCATCCCCCCGCGCGATCTACACCAAGAGCTACGTCGACGACTTGCCACCGCATTATTTTCCGACGGCATCCTCTCCGGTGCCGCTGCCTGCTGCATGGCTGGGATGGAAAAAGCCGAGTTTCAATTCATGCTCGGCGCGAGAGGAATCACCCAACCACTCGACGAACCGGACTTTGCCGAAGACCTCAGCAACCTCGCAGTTTGGCAGGCTCGCTAGTCATCTCCAATACAACCCCGCTCA
>JAYVJI010000392.1:0-4364 GCA_043769435.1 Verrucomicrobiota bacterium | reverse complement strand
GATCCAGAACGTCGTCATTTCCGGAGTGCTTTTGACACCGAGGGTCGCCCCCATTTCACTGAGCAGGACTGCGGCGGTGGTCAGCCCGATGCCGAGATGCTTGCTGTCCCGGGTGCTTTCGAAGGGTTTAAAAATGTCGCGAATTTTGGCTGGTGGAATCATTGCGCCGTTGTTGCGGATGAAGATGTCCACGCAGCCCGGACGGCCTTCTGCGACCTGTCCGGGAGGCAGCACATCCATCCCTGCGGCCCCTTCTTTGCCTCCGGCTTTTACGCCCTCTGCGGCGTTGTTGATAATCTCGCTAAGGGCATCCTTGAGCTTGCCCAGGTCCGCAGCGACTGGTGGCACATTCGGGGCGACATTGATCTGCAGAGGCACTCCCAGCTTCACACAGACTGCCCGCAGGTTGCTGTCTGAGAGGGTCAGATATTCCTTGAGATTCACCGGCTGCAGCGTCTGGCGCGTGGTCCCGGCCGTGGCTAGGATGCGCTCCGCCAGGGCGGCGGCACCCCGGGCGGCCTCATTCATGTGCTCCAGATTTTCCTTCACTGTTTCATCTAGGTCGCCGCCCATCAGTATCAAGCTGGAGAAGCCCTGGATCACGGCCAGGTAGTTGTTTTGCTTGTGTGTGAGCCCGCGCATGAGCACGTTGAAATAATCTCCCTGAGGAGTTCCCGAAATAGGTGGCGGGTTGGCCATGATGTAGCCATGCGGATGATCAACTGTATGCATAAATCAATAAAAGGAAGATATCCCTATAAAAACCAGACTTAAGGGCATTTGCCAAGCGGAATTATCCGCTGGATTCAAATTATTAGAGAGAAGTGCCGGCGGAAGTGAAATGCCGCGCTTGTGGCCTGTGCATCCTGTGCCATTTCAACGGCATGAATATTCCGCTAGCACTCTCCTTTCTGGGCGCATCCATTCTATCGCTGTGGGCGGGAGTGGAGTGTTCTGCAGATGGCGGAGCCGTGGTGAAGGACGGGAAATGGCAGGCAGTTTCGCGCGATGCTCAACCAGCGTGGCAGCTTTTTGACACGGAGAGCGATCCCCGCCTTGAGAAGGACCTCGCGGCAGCGGAGCCGGTGAGGGTGCAGTCCATGGCGGCGGCATGGTGGAATTGGCGGGCGGATGATCTGCCGGACGCCGTTCGATTCCCCGCCAGTGAGACTCAGGAATTCCTTTTCAATGGCCGCGACCTCACGGGCTGGGATGGGGATCTCCGCTACTGGTCGGTGCAGGATGGCATGATCCGGGCCCGAAACGAAAACCCGGTGCCCGCCAGCACTTACCTTTTTTCAACAAAGACATTCCGCAGCTTTCGCCTTACCCTCGAGGTGAAGCAGACCATGGGGGCGGGGTTTTCCACCATGCACAGCGCTGTGGCTGTGCTGGGGGATCGAATGGCCGACAAGGACACTGCTCACGGCTTCCGCGGGCCTCTGGTTATGTTTTGCCATGACTGGGGAATCTGGGACGCGAACCGCCGGAACAGGATCGAGCCGGCAGGGCTGGGCACAGCATGGCAGCACGCGGCAGAGCGTCGTGGTCGCTGGAACCGCCTAGAGATACTGGTCAATGGCGATCGTATCCGCTGCGCGGCCAATGGGCAGCAGGTATTCGATTTCACCGACCAGCCGGAAATGCTGAAGGCGGCTCCCGTGGCCCTGCAGCTGCATGCCAACGGACAAAAACAGGAATGGTTTTTCCGCAGCATCGCCATATCTGCCAATCCCGGAGACCAGCTCGTGACCCTGAGGCCTTGATCTGCTGCGCTGCTGGCGCGACTGTATAAGTAAGTATGATGGTCCTGAAAAATGGGCTTGTCGCCCCGGGTTATTCGTTTAGTGGCAGCTTCCCCCCTAAGCATTTATCACCACACCTTCCCTCCCTAATCTATGTTCAGACGCATTGGTAACTTAATCAAAGGATTTTTCGGTCTCTTCGTAGGCAAACTCGAAAGCAAAAATCCCGAGGCTCTGCTGGAGGTGGAAAAGGAGCACCTGCGGGAGCAAATCGCGCAGTATAACAAAGGGTTGACTGGTCATGCGGCCCTCTGCGAACGGCTCATCAGTCAGGTGCGCACGCTGGAGACCGAGGAAAAAGAACTCCATGCGAAAGTGCTGGCCCACATGAGGGCTGGAAACAAGGAACTCGCGGGCCAGCTGGCCCTGCGTCACCAAGGCGTGAAAAAAGAGCATGAAAGCATCCGCGAGCAGATGCAGGGCGCGGAGAAAACGTATAAAGAGCTGGTGCAGGCCAGAGATGTTAGTGTCAAAGCCGCCCGGGATAAGATAGAGAGCCTGAAGCGTGGCATCAACGAAGCAAAGATAGCCAAGGCCACCGCCGAGCTTAATGAAATGGCTGCGGGAATGGTCACTGAAATGGGCAGCGCGGGCGACACCCTCAACCGCCTTGAGGAAATCGTCCGGGAGGACAAGGAGAAGGCGGCAGGCCGTGCCCGGGTGGCCCGGGGCAGCATAGACCTCAGCGATGTGAATGCCAAGGCTGGCGAGCAGAAAGCCTTGGAAGACTTGGCGCTGGCAGACTTTGCCGCCTCAGAGGGTCTGGTCGTGGAAGGCGCCACTGCCAGTGGTTCCGCCGGTGGTAACGCGGCAGACAAAACCATGGGCGTCGCTCAACCCCAACAGGGTAACTAACACATCATGTCGAGTTTAAATCGAATCGTGGGCCACCACCCCGGAGTTGTGAGCTTCCTGCTCTTTTGCGGATTTATGCTGATGGCGGGTTGCGCATGGACCATTCATTCCTCTTCGGGCACCGCGCCAGAGGCGGGGCTGAAAACCGTGATGTACTGGCTGGGCGCGCTCGGCGGAGCCGTCATGTGGCTGGGGGGGTCAGTACTTTTCGGGCAAAACTTCGGCGTCAATTCATGGGTCGCCTTTTTCCTCGGGCTGATCCCTCCCGCCGGTCTGGGGCTGACGAGGTTGATCGGCAAGGAGATGTCACCTCATGAAGCTTGGGCGAAGCAAAACCCGGGCCTTGACACGGACAAGGCAGCCAAGCGGAATTACCGCCCGATGAAGCCGCTCTACTGATCGCCCTGTGCCACCAATTTCCCTGCCGACACCGGCCTGGGCCCGGGAGATCACCGCGCTCTATGAGAGCCATGCGGCGAGCCAGTTTATCCTCCACGGAAATGTGCAGGACCTCATGCCCATAGCCGGAACGGCAGGCCAGCGCCTCGTCACCCTAGATGACTACGTTCAGGAGTGCCTAGTGCCGGGATTCGATTTAGTCCTGACCTACGATCTCGGCAATGGATTGCGTGTGGTCCGAGGACAAAAAGTGTTTTCCACGTGGCCCTCATGGGGTTCCGGGCAGGCACTGCCCCGTCCGCCCCGCGAGGCGGTGGACGTACTCACGCATTACATCCGCTACCTCTCCAATGTCAGGCGCATGAAAGGCGAGTCTGTGAAAGTCGCCTACATCCTCCGGGATGCCCAACTGGCGATCCCGGCAGGGCAGGGAGGAGTGAACTATGACCTCAATGCCATGGCTCTCCTAGTGAAGGCATGGGCATCCGAGACGGCCCTGACAGAGCATCCCTTCGCGACTTTCCTTTTCACAGAAAACCTGAACGATCTGCATCCGCTCATCGTCAATGATCCGCGGTCCGCTAACATTCGCGTTCCGTTGCCAGAGCCCGCCGTGCTGGAGTCCGTATTCACGGCCCTGTCACCTCAGTATCCCATCGCTCTCGGGCCATGGCAGGGGAATCTGGGCGTGCCCTCTGGACAGCTGGCCGGAGCGACACTTGTTAGTATTCAGGGCCTGCTGCGCACCAGGGAATACCGGAAGGAACCGGTCACCGGAAAAGACCTTGCGTCACTCAAAAAGGAACTGGTGGAAAAAGACTGTGCGGGACTGATAGAGTTCATCGAGCCGATGAAGTCGCTGGATGATCTGCACGGACAGGAGGCCCTGAAGGAATGGTTGCGTCAGGATATTGCCCTCTGGAATGCCGGGGATCTGCAGGCCATGCCGATGGGGTATTTGCTGTGTGGTCCGGTAGGCACGGGCAAAACCTACATGGTGGAGTGCCTCGCCGGGGATGCAGGGGTGCCAGTAGTAAAGCTGAAAAATTTCAGGGACAAATGGGTTGGCAGCACGGAGGGAAATTTGGAAAAGATTTTCCGGCTGCTGCACGCGCTGGGCCGTTGTTATGTCTTCATCGACGAGGCGGATCAGGCGCTTGGAAAGCGGAACCAGGATGGTGACAGCGGGGTGGGCGGACGGGTTTATTCCATGATGGCCAAGGAAATGAGCGATAGTGAAAACCGGGGCCGCATCGTTTGGGTGCTCGCCAGCAGCCGCCCGGATCTGATCGAAGTGGACTTGAA
>JAYVJI010000391.1:0-2397 GCA_043769435.1 Verrucomicrobiota bacterium | reverse complement strand
GGCAGCCGCTGTCAGCTCCGCATAATGCCGTTGCAGGGCTACGCGCTGCGGATATTTCTCTGTCAGGATCTTAAACTGTGCGCGCATGGCCTCCATGGCGTCATCCCTGCGGAAAGCCGCCTCCAGGCGTGTCAGGATATCCTTTTCAAGCCATGAGCCGTTACCCGTCTCATCAAGGGCGGTGAGCCACTCCTCCACGGCCTTGCTGCGGCTGCCCATGCGCTGATGGATTTCTCCGATGCGGATGCGGCGCTGCACTTTCCGGTAAGGGTCCTGGGTTTGCTGCAGGAGGGCTCCCGCTGTCTGCAGGGCCTGATCATTCAGGCCTTCGGTGACCTGGAGTTCTATCAGATCCTCCCGCAGATCTTCGCGTTCAGGCTGACCTGAGATGAGCGCCTGCCAGACTTTGACGGCTTCATCCGCCCGCCCGCTGCGTGCCAGCAGACGGCCTTGCGTCTGGCGGATGTCATTGAGCACGCTCTGCTCCGGCATGGCCGCAGCCGCACGTTCCAGAGAGGACAGCGCAGCAGCATAGTCCAGCGCCCGGGCTTCCTCCTGTGATTTCAGGATCCAGAGCTGGGCATCGCCGGGACTTAGTTCCGCTGCCCGGCGGTACGCTGCTATCGCTTTCACGCTGTCATTTTGCCGGGCATAGTAGATAGCCAGAAGGGCCCTGGCAGCAGGTGGGGCTGCTGATGCGTCCGCGCGGGCAGTGAGGAATTTTTCCAGTTCTTCAATCGTGCTGGAATCCAGCCATGCGTTATAGAAGCGGTCAAAAACCGCGCCTGCTGCGGGTCGCTTCAGCAGGCTGTCGTAGTAACGCTGGGCCTTTTCCCCGGCCTCCTGAGCTGGCAGGATGCTCTGGAGAATAGCGAGAAACACGGCGGACGGAAGAGCAGGTGAGGGGAAAAGTCGTTTCATAAAGGATACGGCTGACGCACAGCCTGTTCACACTATGCCGGGCCGGGCCCGTCCTTCAAGCAGTTCTACAGTGAGAAATAGCGGACGCCGGGAGGAATGAGGAGGTTGCACCCTTGGAAAAAGTGGCCGCCATACAAATGATAGACGTTTAGTTTCCTAGCACCGACGCACGCACCCTCACCCCTCCCGCCCCAACCCTGTCCACGCCTCACTGCCGCTCAAAAAGTGGTCATGCAGTGCAGACTTCCTCCCCCGCTCCCGAAGCGAAAGCACTCAAAATAGCTCCAGTGACGAAAGTCGGGCGAATCGCGCCTCATGCCTTGCATTCCCGCTGCGTGCCACTTAGCAACCCTCCCACCGCTGTGACTTTTGTGCCACTAGGCGGCTCCGGCCCATCCTGCGGTGCCCAGTTTGACTTTTCGCTTTTTCATTTTTTGATGTCCACTTCGCATGCTCCACGCTGGATCCTGCGCCCATACGCCGCCGAGGCGGTGCGGCGCATGGAAGACAGTGCCGGCATCCCCCTCAGCCCGCTGGTCAGGAAATTGCTGGCCCAGCGTGACCCCGGTGATACCGCAGCAGTCCAGCGTTTCCTCGACCCCAAACTGAAGGACCTCACAGACCCGTTTCTCATGCCTAATATGGAGGCCGCCGTGGACCGCGCCCTCGAGGCCGTGGACCGCAAGGAGCAAGTGGTGCTCTACGGAGACTATGACGTGGATGGGGTCAGCTCGCTGGCGCTGCTCAAAACCCTGCTGGAAGCCTACGGACTGACACCCCGCTGCTTCCTTCCACTCCGCATGGAGGAAGGCTACGGAGTCTCCCGGGATGGCCTCCTGCGCTGCCTGAAAGAAGGCCCAGTCCAGCTGCTCATCGCCGTAGACTGCGGCACTACCTCCAAGCCGGAATGCGCCTGGCTCGCGGAGCAGGGCATCCGGATGATCGTGCTGGACCATCATGAGCCCGACCCTGCCCGGCTTCCGGATTGTCCGGTGGTCAACCCCAAGCTCGGCACCACCTACCATTACTTTTGCAGCGCCGGCGTGGTCTTTAAGCTCGCCCACGCCATGGGCAAGCGCCGACCCAATCCGGACTTCGACCTCAAGCAACACCTTGATCTCGTCGCCCTCGCCACTGTCGCGGACATCGTCCCGCTCGTAGATGAAAACCGCCTCCTGGTCAGAAAAGGCCTCCAGCTCATGGAGGCCACCGGGCGCGAGGGCCTGCGCGCCCTCATCGAAGTTTCCGGAGTCAGCGCGCCGCTGGACAGCATGGACCTGGGCTTTCGCCTCGGGCCCCGTCTCAATGCCGCCGGACGCCTAGACACCGCGCAGACCGCTTTGGACCTCCTCCTCGCTCCGGACCGCGCCTCTGCCGTCGCCATTGCCCAGGAGCTGGACCGGCAAAACAGGGAGCGTCAGGGCGTGGAGCACCTCATGCAGCAGGAGGCCTCGGAAATAGCCCGCGTGATGGTAG
>JAYVJI010000390.1:0-5373 GCA_043769435.1 Verrucomicrobiota bacterium | reverse complement strand
GGCCTCTCAAGTCTTGGCGCAGACAACATCAGGGAGCCGTTATGTGGACTGTTTCGAGGCCACGACTACAACGCCGGTTGCCTCTACTTCGGTGGCTGTGAGTGCGCCAACAAACGGTTCCGCTTCAGCCGTTGCGGGAGCCCCTGTTAACAGTGTGGATGTTGTGGTATCGCAAACGGTGTCTGACGGACCGGGACATACCACGGGGACAAATGCCGTCGTCATTTCTGCCACGGTTTCATGGACGGCGGCCCCCCCTGCAAACCCAGCTGACACCCCGCCCTCAACCCAAGCTCGCGCCGCTGGTTCTGCGACGGTCTCCTTGAATTTAAATTTTTCAGCGACTGTCGACCAAAATGGGAATCTGACTGCTCCCAATAACCCCGGAGTCCCGCCAGGTCTAATGCCGCGCCCAAGCGACCCTCCCGCAGCACAAGGCACATGGCAACTTTGTGCTGACGACGAGGCGGGAACTGTGATACGCAACGGCGAGACATATCCTAGACGGGTAAAAATTTACCGGATGGTGGTGCTCGAACCAATCCCTTCTGTAATTGCCGAGACGCCTGGCACCCCAGAAATTGTCTACAAGGCAAAATACCGTATTAGGGTAAAGGAATACGAATCGTTTTATATTCCCGGCCCAGGGGGCACTCCTCCAACACCGCCCACTGCCCAGAACCTTGGCACCACAGTTGGGCAGGCCACTAGCCTTTATACGACGACGTTCAATGGCAAATAGGCGGTCGGTAAACGATCAAGTGTCAGATTATCATAATATTATCCCATTTAATAAGTAAGTTATAAGCTACGGTTATGCCAGCGGATATTCGTCATAGACTGATTACGCCATCTTCGGTGGGGTTTGTTGTTTTGATTCTTTTAGCGAGTGCCCTACACTTGACGCGCGCACGGTGGACTGGGCAGGCCCAGCCCATAGCTGAGGGGCAGCCAAGGACGGCGACTCCTCCGGCGCATGGTGAAAGCCTTAGGGCACATGGTCCCGATTTAGCGGCCGAAAAGCGCGCCGAAAGTGAGCGGGAGAATTTTCTCGCTCGATTGTTCAAAAGTAATTTCGGCGTCCTCCTAAGTGATGAGGCGCTGAAGTATCTTGGGATGGAAGGCCGGGGGGAAGAACTCAAACAGTGCGTAGCACAATATGATGAGGAGATGCGGGCCATAGTGCAGAAGAGTTTAATAGCGCTGCCACTCTCTGATTCCGATATCACCGAAGGTATTACACGCTATCGCATACCGCCGAATCCCGAACTTGGGAAGGCCGCTAAAATGAAGCTGGAGGCACGGTTTGCAGCACTCTGCGGCATGGTGAAAGCTAAGGAGCTTGTGAAATTTTGCCCGAACAATGGTAATAACTACGCACGTGATCTCTCTTTGGAAGTTCGGTTGGAATTTTTTGAGAGCAGGGTTCCAGTGGCAGATGAGGATGAAGAGGATCGGTTTCAGTATGTCTATGTTTGTTATGATGCTGAGACTGGCGCTTACAGAGGACATGGAGGAGGCCCTATGATGTATGCGAACGAGGACTTTGGTTTAAATATGGGAGCCGCCAACTGAAGGTTTATCCGGCCATGAAATTCTCTCTAGGCAGACAATTGGCGATCATATTGGGTGTATTGGTTTTCATTACCACAGGCGGGAGTCTGATATGGTTTTTCAGGTCGGGGGACAGCGGCGGCATTCCCGGTGCCCCGAAGGTAGCCGGGGCCATGCCCCAACAAGCCGGAGTAACTTCGACCGGACAGGACGCATCAGTGCCCCCCGCGCAGGAAAAAACAGCGAAGTATGCGTCTGAAAATTATTCGGAAAAAATGGCCAGTCTTACCGGAGACGGGAGGATTATTTTCATGCGGAAATTTTTCAAGCCGAACGCTGACTTGGAATTGAGTGAGGACGCCATGGAGTATCTCGGCCTCAGAGGGCGACAAGCCGAGTTTCATAAGGCTCTAGGCGATTTCAAAGCCGCCATGCAGACCACGCTACGCCAGGGAATCAAGGTGACGCAACCGCCTGGCGACCCTGAACGGCGCCCGCGAATTACAATTGCCGCGAATCCAAAGGCTGGACAGAAAATTCTCCAAAGTTTCAAGGACAGAATGGCAGCCATGTGCGGCAGCGAAAAATCCGAGGAACTCTTCCTACACTACCCGCCGCTCCACTCGTATGGGGATTGCCTGCGGAACGAGTACCGGCTTGAGTTTTTCGAGGACCGGGGTGAAAAAGATGCAGCCAACCGTCTGCAAGCAGTCTGCCAAATATACACCGGGAAGCCTGGCGCATCCGCAATCTATTCTGGCACAGTCAATGAATTGAGTAAAACGTTCGGTGTCGACTTAAGCCGGTGGGCAAAATGAATACGGCCGACCTCCCCCTGTAATATTAGATGGACATTGAATAATGTTTTTCGCTTTTATGCGAGGACAGTCTCGCAGGGGTGTGACCTGTTATTTAGTGATGTGGCGGGACGGAACACAGGCGTCCCGCCTGTGCTGGGCCGCGGGCATCTTGCCTGCGTTATCCGGGAAGGGACATTGACCGATTGGATCTCAGCAGGCGGGACGCCCGCTGGCCAGCACAGCCGGGACGGCTATGTTCCATTACATCACTAACATCGCCGCTGGCGCCAAGGCCACCGGAGCCTCCCGCAACATAACTGTTCTCCTCTATGGGATGAGTTAGTCCCGCTGGGTGATTTCGACAAAGACGTCCTCCAGCGTGACGCGGCTGCGGGACAGCTCCCGGACCGCCCATTTGCGGTCCCGGGCGAGGGCGGCGATTTCTTCGCGGGCGTCAGTGCTGGGTTCCAGCTTCACTTCGACCTGCTGCCATGCTCCGTCATTCCCGGTAATCGTCACGCGGCGGACGCCATCCAAGGTCTGGACATAGCTGGTGATCTCCTCGGCGGGAGCGTTTATTTCCGCAGTTAGTGTGCCGGCGCTGCGGCTGCCGGTGGATAGATTTTGGGGCGTGTCGTCGGCGCGGATGATTCCGCGATGGATGATGATGACGCGTTTACAGACCATTTCCACTTCACTGAGAATGTGGGTGGAAAGCAGTATGGTATGCTCCGCACTGAGCTGGGCTATGAGCGAGCGCACCTGGCGGATCTGGTTAGGGTCGAGGCCATTGGTCGGTTCATCTAGGATGAGTAGACGGGGTTTATGCACGAGAGCATCCGCCAGACCGAGACGCTGCCGGTAGCCTTTGCTCAGGCTGCCGATCATTTTCCGCTGCACGTCCTTGAGGCCGGTAAGCTCCATGACCCTGCCGCAGTTTTCCTTGAGCGCGCTGCCGCCCAGCCCCTTGAGGGCACCGCGAAAGCTCAGGTACTCGCTCACGCGCATGTCGTCATAAAGGGGGACGCTTTCCGGCATGTAGCCTATTTCCCGGCGGGCGCGGACCGAGTCATTAAAGACATCGTGTCCGCCGACGCTGGCCCCGCCGGAACTGGGCGGCAGGTAGCCAGTGAGCATGCGCATGGTGGTGCTTTTTCCCGCTCCATTCGGCCCCAGAAAGCCCACGACCTCGCCGCGGCCCACGTTAAAGGATATGCCATCGACGGCGGTGCGGCCGGCGAAGCGTTTGGTTAGTTGCTGGACTTCGATCATGATACGGAACAGGGGACTGTGGGAATAGTAGCCGTATCCATGGGGGCAACCACGGGCCTGAGCCAACGGAAAATTTCACCTCTAGGAAATGATGGAAGCGGACCCTGGAAACGCGGGCTGGATTCTCAGAGCCCGGCGCTGAGCTTGGCGAGTCGGCGCGTTAGTTCCGGCCTCGTCTCCTTGTTCCCCTTGCTGCGGATGCGTGACATATTCCATGAACGCGCCTCCGGGGAAGCCGGGGAAGCCGGGGAAGCCGGTCTAGGCCGGAAGAGTTGCAGGAGGCAGCGGGCACACTGGGCAGGTGTTAGGATTTCTTTGCACTGTAATGCTGGAAGAACTTCACAATGAGCGCGGGGGCTGCCTTGGGAAACGCATGGCCTCCGTCGTGAATGAATTGCACCATGGGGGTTCCGTGGCTGCTGGCAAAGAGCTGCGCGCCTTCCCATGCGGTGGACTCTTTTGCACAACGATTCGTTTTTAGTAGCGCCGCCATGGTGGCCTGCTGCCAAGCGAATTTCACGAGCGGGTCATTCCGTCCGGCGATGTGCAAGACCGGTTTCGCAGTGAACTTCCCCCGCAGACGGAGGGCAGCGGCGCCGGAGGGGGCTACCGCTGCGAGGACGGTGGGCCGCATAGCCCACAGCAGGTAGGTGAAGCTCCCGCCATTGCTGTGACCGGTGCTGTAGATCCTTGAGGCGTCGATTTTACAGGCCGCCTGCACCGCCGCCAGAGTAGCGTCGAAGAACTTCAGATCCCGGTCGGCCTGGTCACCCGGGCCGGTTTGCCAGCCGGCGCGCTTGCCTTCCGGATCGGTTAGCCTGCCGGGAGTGGGGAGCCCGTCCATGTAGACGCAGACTGCTTCCGGCCATGCGGTATGCATGCCAAAACCAGCGGACGCCTGAGCAGCCGAGCCCCCGTGTCCATGGAAAGTAAAGACGAGGGGAACGGGCGCGGACTTCATGCTTGCGGGGACGTAAAGGAGGTACTGCCGGACGACTCCATCTATGGTGAGCGTGTGGCGGTCCAAGCCCGCGCGGCAGACAAGAGTCAGGAGCAGTAAGGTGAGGGCAGTGAGTCTGGTGATCATCCTGAATCCTGACCGCCAGCGGCAGCCAACGGTTACACCGAGTGCGCGCTTTTCAGGCGGTGCCTGCCATGCTCTGTGGTCCTTCCATGCCTGTTTCCATCATCATTCCCGCCCGCTACGCCTCCACACGTTTTCCCGGCAAGCCGCTCTTCCCCATCGCCGGTCGCCCGCTGGTCCAGCACGTCTGGGAGCGTTGCCGCAGGTGCCGGGAAGTGGACCGCGTCATCATTGCCACGGATGATGAGCGCATCGCCGCCGCCGCCCGCGCCTTCGGAGCGGATGTGGCCATGACTTCTGCACACCACCAGAGTGGCACAGATCGCATCGCGGAGGCGGCAGCGGCTCTGCCCGGAGATCATGAGATCATCAACGTACAGGGGGATGAACCGCTGGTGCAACCAGCGCTGGTGGATGAGATGGCGGTATTTCTGAAAACCGGTGATCTGGCCACCGGCATGGTGACGGCAGTCCATGCCATCACGGATCCCGCACATCTGGAAGACCCTAACATAGTGAAGTGCGTGCTCGCGGCATCGGGCCGGGCGCTCTACTTTTCCCGCAGCCACATCCCCTATGCACGCACTGCTGGCATCGGCCTCGCCGTCTGGCGGCACATGGGAATATACGGCTACCGGCGGGCATTCCTGGATCAATTTGTCA
>JAYVJI010000389.1:0-3507 GCA_043769435.1 Verrucomicrobiota bacterium | reverse complement strand
TGTTTTGCACAAAGCGGGCCTCCAGTGTCACGAGGAGTGCCTTGCTCTGTGCAGGTGATAGCTTCCTGTGAGCGGCGACTGTTTTCATGTGAATTAGTTGTTAGGTGAAAATGGCATCCGCTCACTGGGTGGCTCAAGGTTCGAGGTGCTGCTGAAAGGGACGGTAACAAGGGCTCCCCGGGGAATGGTGGAAATCTCATCCGCGACCAGCGCAGGGGTGGGGAGTAACATAAGTCCGCGCCCCCTGGGGTCTGCCATGACGACAGGCTGCATCTCCGGACGCAACTTGGCCGACCATGGCGCGCGGCTGCGTTTCGTAGCAAGGCTGGCGCCGGCTTTCACCGGATTTGCCACTGTCGATGTTGGCGTTGGAGTAGCGGAGCGTGCATTCATGAGAAAGGAAAATTTTTGATCTTGTCCGCGCTCATGGCAAGGAAAGCAGCAAGGGCAATGGGGAGATTTCCATCCTCCCGTGGCGGTGAGGTCACGGAAGAAAGCGGCAGATCCCCGGTGCCGCCCCAAAAACGGCAATAGTCACTCTTTGCAAAGCTGACTTGCGCACTGGCAGGGACGCTCCATGAATGAGGCTCAACACCGGCGGACTTCTCTGATTTCAGGGCCGCCAGCCCACTTTTTATCCCAACCTTCTCCACTTTCCAGTGAGCGAAAACGATTCCAAAAACATAGAGCCGATCAATGTCGCGGACGAGATGTCAAAGTCTTTCCTCGAATATTCCATGAGCGTGATCATCAGCCGCGCGCTGCCGGATGTGCGCGACGGACTGAAGCCTTCCCAGCGCCGCATTCTCTATGCGATGAGTGAGCTGTCACTGTGGCCTAACAAGAAGCACATCAAGTGTGCTAAGATCTGCGGTGACACCTCCGGTAACTATCATCCGCACGGAGAATCAGTGATCTATCCCACGCTGGTCAACATGGCTCAGCACTGGTCCATGCGCGACACCCTGATAGATGGGCAGGGTAACTTCGGCAGCGTGGATGGAGACCCTCCGGCGGCCATGCGTTATACAGAGGCGCGCCTCACACATCTGGGGACGATGCTCCTGGAGGACATGGAAAAGGACACGGTCGATTTCCAGCCTAACTATGACGAGCGCCTCATGGAGCCCACGGTATTTCCTGCGGCTTTTCCCAACCTCATCGTCAATGGCGGCACAGGTATCGCCGTCGGCATGGCGACCAACATGCCGCCGCATAATCTGGGTGAAGTGGTGGATGGGATCTGTGCGCAGATCGATGATCCTGACATCAGCATCCGTGACCTCATGCAGCATATCAAGGGGCCGGACTTCCCGACGGGATGCACGATCTATGGCCGGGCTGGCGTCTCCGCCTACCTGCATACTGGACGCGGCAGTATCCGGGTCCGTGGCCGTCTGGAACTGGAGCAGGATGACCGGGGCCGCGACCAGATCATCATTACAGAAATCCCCTACAACGTAAACCGGGCGACACTCATCAAGCGGATCGCAGAACTCGTCACGGATAAAATTCTTCCCGAGATCAGCGCGATCCGGGATGAGTGCGATGAGAACACCCGCGTGGTCATCGAGCTGAAACGGGATGCGCGCCCGCAGGTGGTCATCAACAATCTTTATAAGCACACAGCCCTTGAGAGCAGCTTCAGCACTAACATGCTGGCGATCGATAATAAGCGCCCGCGGCTGCTGAACATCAAGGACGCGATCACCTGCTACATCGAGCACCGGCGGGATGTGGTGCTGCGCCGGACGCGCTACCTGCTGCGCAAGGCCGAGGCCCGGGCGGAGATCCTAGAGGCCCTGCTGCTGGCCACCAGCCGGATAGATGATTTCATCAAGATCATCCGGGACTCGAAGAACCGGGATGAAGCTGAGCAGCGGATCAAAGACTATCCCTTCACCGTGGAGGCCGCGCTGGCCCTCGGGATCATCATCCGGGGACAGCCACAGATCAGCGGGGATAGCTATCGCTTCAATGACAGACAGGTGAAAGCCATCGTGGAACTGCAGCTCTACAAGCTGACCAGCCTCGAACGGAATAAGCTCAAGGACGAGTATGACGGAGTGATGGTGGAGATCCTGGATCTCATGGACATCCTAGCAAAGGAGTCCCGCGTGCTGGCCATCATCAAGGACGAGCTGCGGACGATCAAAGAGAAATATGCCACACCGCGGCTGACGAGTTTTGCTGAAGATGAGGGGGAGATCAACACCATCGACCTCATCGCAAATGACAGCCAGATCATAACGATTTCGCACCGTGGCTACATCAAGCGCACCCTAGCAGTGGAGTACCGCAGCCAGCGCCGCGGCGGCAAGGGATTGAAGGGGATGGAGACCGGAAAATCCATGACCGACGAAGGTGAAGAGGAGCAGGATTTCGTAGAGCATCTCTTCACAGCCAGCGCTCATGACTGGCTGATGTTCATGACGAACACCGGACGCACCTATGCAGAGCGGGTCTATCAGATCCCGGAAGGAGGGCGCACTTCCAAGGGCCGGAGCATCAAAAACCTGCTGAACCTGAAACCTGATGAAAAAATCGCCAGCACGCTGCGCATCCCAACGGTGGGCGAGGGCGACAAGGACAGCACCTGGTCCCCGGAAAAATTCGTTGTCTTTGCCACCCATAACGGTGTCGTGAAACGCACTAACCTAGGCGAGTTCCGCAACATCCGGAAGGACGGCATCAATGCTATCAACATCGAAGAGGGCGACTACCTCATCGGCTGCGCGCTGACCAACGGCAGCGATGAAATGATCCTCGTGACGCAGGAGGGAATGAGCATCCGCTTCAATGAGAGCGATATCCGTGACATGGGCCGGACGGCTACCGGCGTGTGGGGTATCCGCCCAGAGGCCAATGACACGGTAGTGAGCCTAGCAGTAGTGGAACAGGGCGCTATGCTACTGGTCGCCAGCGAAAAGGGAATAGGCAAGCGCAGCGGTTTTGATGAATACCGTATCCAGTCGCGGGGAGGTAAGGGGATTATCACCATGAAAACCACAGAGAAGACCGGCCGCGTGATCGCGGCGCTGGTGGTGCATGAAGCGAATGAGGTCATGCTCATGACCTCCACCGGCCAGAGCGTGCGGATCCCGGTAAGTCAGATCCGGGAAACGGGCAGAAATGCCATGGGGGTGAAATTGATCACCCTGCGCGACGGAGAATTGCTCCAAGACATCGCGCGGGTCATCGTGGATGACGAGCCTGCCGCCGGTGAAGAAGCCACTCCGAGCCCTGACACACCGGCAGATGTTTCCCCATCGGAAGCCCCACGCGATGGCTTTGAGGATTCTCCAGATGCATCAGCAAGCAAGGGCGACACCGGAATCGACACCGGCGATGCGGAGGCCTGATTCCAATACGCTCAATACGCCCGGGCAGCCTGCCGGGCATCGCTCAGGCGACAGGGCAGCTTCTCCTTCTCCCTTAGCGTCTTAGCGTGAGCCCCTCCTCCCTGTTTAGTGGGGGCGGCTTTTAGTTTGAGTTGTGGGTCTGGCC